>JALSJL010000100.1 GCA_026989405.1 Marinosulfonomonas sp.
AGCCAATTTTTCGCGCCGTTGGGGCCGTAGCTCAGTTGGGAGAGCGCGTCGTTCGCAATGACGAGGTCAGGGGTTCGATTCCCCTCGGCTCCACCACATTCATCGCGGTTGGCAGACACCAATGCGTGCGAAGACCCGACACGGTGCCAAGGTCGGCCGACTCAAAAATATTGGCGATAGCGAATGTAGACCGAGCTCTCCGGCCGTGCGTAGATCGGGCTGCCCGTGGTCAACGCAATGCCGCCGAATTCGCTGCCCGCGGCTCCGGTCGGCAGTATTGCACCGGCAATCAGGTTTGCATTGTCAGAGAGCGACCAGTTCGCCTCGATCGTCGTCATTGAACTGTTGTCGTCAAGGTTGAAAACGGCCCCGCCGCTCAATGTCAAAAGCGGTGTCCAGGCAACCGTCAGCCCTATCGCAAAATAGTCCTGAGAAAGGGAAAATACCTGCCCCCTTTGCAACCGATCTGTCAGTTCCGGGGGCAGGGCGCCAAGCGATGCTGGCGTTCCGGCCACTCCGAACCCGTTGTGATAGTATTCCCCGAACACCAGCGCCGATCGTCCGAACGCCGAGATGCCGGTGCTGATGTTGGCAAGCCCGGACGTTCTGACGTCACCGCTGGACAGCCAGGTCGGCACAAGTTCAACATTCCAGCTGGCCCCGCCAAGATCGCCCGACAGGCCCAGACCGGCGGTTGTGTCTCCATGGTCGCGGGCCAGAATGAATTCGGCGCCGGTGTCGCCCATGGTCGTGCGATAGCGCAGTCCGAAAGTGCTTGCCTCCCAGGTGGCCGGCCCACCCGGGACTGACCGACGCGGAACCACGATGGCTTCCACGTCCGAGCCGTCGTTCAACAGGAACTGGGCATAGGCCATGTCAACGCCGGGCTTGAACTCGGTATCCCGTGTGGTCGGTGAAAACGGTGCGACCAGATCCATTGGATGAAACACGGTTCCCGCCCCCCAGCTCAGGGCCTGCCGCCCGACCCGCACAACCAGGTTCGGTGTGGAATAGGTCAGAGACAGTCGGTCAATTCGATGCTCCAATGCCTGGTCCGATCCATTGGTCGTCGTTCGGGAAAGCTCAAGGAAGTTGGCAGGGGGCGGGTTGGGCGACAAGGCCGCAATGCCCTCGGAAATGCCGACGCCCGGCCCGGCCTGAACAGACAGCTTGTAATGAACTTCCGCCGAAATATCGCCCCAGTCATGGCTCCAGCGCAAGCGCAGGTCGCCAAGAACGTCCTGATGGTCGGGGCCGCCGAACAGAACGGTGGCGCTGTCACTTGCGGCGTTTGAGGATTGAAAGCTCAGTTCAACCCGGCCGGACAGGTCGCCGGCCTGAACCGGCAGCGACTGGGCCAACAGGAGAGCGGTCACAGACAGCGCCCGGCCGATTTCAAGTATTGCGGAGTTCATCGCCTGAGATCCTCCCGTCAGTAAGTTCAATATGGCGCCGAGATCGGGCGATCACCCGCGCGTCATGCGTGCCCATCAGAAAGGTTGTGCCGTGGCGGGCATTCAGATCCGCCATCAGGTCGATCAGGCCACCGGCGGTCTGCGTGTCGAGGTTTGCCGTCGGCTCGTCGGCAAGAACGATGGCCGGCCGGTTGATCAGTGCGCGCGCCACCGCCACACGCTGCTGCTGACCGCCCGACAAATGCGACGGGCGGCGATCTTCCAGCCCCTCCAGCCCGACGTCGGCCAACGCGGCGCGGGCCCGTTCGTGCCTTTCCCGGCTGCCAACACCCTGAAGGCGCAGGATGAATTCTATGTTCTCGGCCGCGGTCAACACCGGGATGAGATTGTAGGCCTGAAAGACGAAGCCGATCTTGCGAAGTCGCATCTCGGCAAGATCGCTCTTGGTCAACGCTCGGAGGTCTTGCCCGTCAACGATGATTTCGCCGGCGCTCGGGTAGTCCAGGCCACCGATCATGTTCAAGAGCGTCGTCTTGCCAGACCCTGACGGGCCTGCCAGAGTGGCAAAATCGCCTCGGTGGATTTCCAGATCCACACCGCGCAGCGCCGGGACCTGGATGGCACCCTGCCGGTAGTGTTTTTCGAGGTTTCGACACACCACTATGCTGTCATTTTCGGGTGCGTCTGCACCGGGTGTGGTTGCTTCCTTGGTGTCAGGACACATGGGTCATCGCCTCCACGGGGCTGATTTTTGCGGCTTTTCGGGCGGGCCAAAGGGCGACAAGGACGCCCAGCACCCAAACCACGATCGAGAGTTGAATGATCTGAGGTGGGTCCAGTTCTGGATAGAGCATGGTTCCGGCGCCGATCATGGCTGCCCCCTCGGCAAATCCGCTGATGTCCACGCCGCCCGAAAGAGCGCTGATGAGGAAGGCAGCCGCGCCCATTCCGATCAGGATGCCCAGTCCGACCAGCATGCCGCTTTCCAGCGCGACAATGCCCACTATCATCCTGGGCCGCATCCCGAGGGCCTGCATCAATCCAAATTCGTGGATACGCTCAAATACCGCCATGAGCTGGGTGTTGACGATGCCGATGGCCATCAGTACGAACATGACCCAAAGCCAGACATAGACAATCAGCCCCATCATCTGATCGACAGCTGCCGCCATCGGGGAAAGCTCTTTCCAGGTCCTGATATCCAGATCGGGCGCCGCTTTCCGCAGAGCCTGGACGACAGCGGGCAACTTGTCAGGGTCCGGAACCTGGATGGCAATTTCTGCCAGCTTGTTGCCGGTGCCCAACATGTCCTGTGCCGTATCCAGTGCGACAAAGGCAAACTGGCCTTCGATTTCGCTGTCGCCCGAGAAGACTCCGCCAACCTCGAACCCTCTTTCGGCAAGCGTGCCGTCAGCAGCCTGGGCCAGCACGACCACGCGCTTGCCCAATCGGGTCTTCAGCCGCGCGAGGTTCTTGTCGCCAAGCACGATCCGAACATCTTGCCTGCCGGAAAGGTATGATCCCTGGATGACGTTTGCCGGAATGACCGAGATGGTCGCCTCACGCGCAGGGTCAACTCCGACCAGGGTGACGGGCAATGTGCGATATTCGCTTTGCACTATGGCCGGAAACAGAAGCCGCGGCGCCCAATGCGCAATGTCGGGATGGTCGAGGGCTTCGGCCAGCGGCCCGGATGGTTGCTCAAAAAGATGTTTGACCGTCGGATCATCCAGGAACCCCCTGGCGTGTATCTGGATGCTTGAGGTCATCAGGGTCAACACCCGATCGCGGCTTGAGTCGGCCCAGGCGCGCAGGAAGGCGGCAAAGATCAGGATCGAAAAAATACCCATCGCAACCACAATCAGCGTGATGATGGTTCGGCGCGGGTTGCGCCAGATGTTGCGCCAGGCCAGGGGGGCAAGAGTCCGGAGTGTCTCGATCATGCGGCACCCATTGCAGAGACCGGCTCAAGGCGGCGAATTCGAAGAAACGGAATGACGCCGCCAAGCGTCACCGAAATCAGGATGGCCGCCGGCCCGGCAAGCGCACTGAACAGGCTGAGCCTGGGGTAGATGCGCGAAGGCAGGCCGAACTGGGCCATGATATCTTCCATCCCGGCAACAGGGATGCCATGTTTCTGAAACCACAGAACGGCGGTTGCCCCAAGAGCAATCCCGAAAAAGCTGCCAACGGCTGCCAACAGGATCAGTTCAATCCACATCATGCGCCCGATGGCCCCCGGTTTCATGCCAATCGCCAACAAGACACCGAACTCTCGCGTTCGCTCGAGAACGGACATGTAAAGCGTGTTCAGGATGATGAAGACCACGACAAAAACCAGGCTGACGTAAATTGCCGATGAGGTGGTGGCGTCCAGTGTAATCGCCTGTTTCAGAGCCGGTTGCAACTCGGCCCAGCCGAGCGTCACCAAGCCGTGCCTTGCGCCAATCTCGCGCACCTCTGGCAGCGCGCGGTTGACCCGCGACAGGCTTTCACCGCCAAGGACGATCACATTGGCCCCGCCTTCCATCATGAAAGTATCGCGGAACCGGTCAATCGGCATCTGTGCAACCTGGCGATCGACCTGCGGGATGCCAGTGTCGAACAGCCCGACGACTTGCAGACTGTCGGCGGCCACCGAGCGGTCGGCGGCCGAGCCCAGCAAGGTCACCCGATCGCCAATCTCGACGCCCAGATTTCGGGCCAGCGCGGACCCGAGCACCATCGTATCCGTATCGCCGGCGGAAAGGTATCGGCCGGCGCCCACGGATGTTGCCAGGCTTGAAACGGCGCTCTCGGCCACAGGATCCACACCGAAGACCGCCGCGCCATAGCTGATCTCGCCGTTTGCCAGGACAACGAAGGTGCTGCTTCGGGGGGATGCCGCCGATATGCCGTTTACCCCGCGGACCTCGGCGATGGCGGCTACGGGATCATGGATGTAGTTGGAAATGTCCGGGTCATCAGCATAGCCCGGCGGCTGCAGCTGTGCGAAACCGTCAAAGATGCGCAGCGTGTTGGTCTTCATGGTTTCATATGATCCCAGTTGAAGGGAAAGGACGAAAACCAGAAGGCAACTGGCAAAACCCATGCTGGTCATGCTCAGGATCGTGCGTGATTTCTGACGCCACAGGTTGCGCCAGGCAAGTCCGAACAGCATGGCTAATCCCTTGGATTGCTCAGGTTTGACTTGGTGAATATGTAATCGGGAAGCGGGATGTCGAATTTGGCTTCCTTGGTTTCAAGCCTTGTCCACTCATTCGACATCCCGCTTCCCGATTACATA
>JALSJL010000101.1 GCA_026989405.1 Marinosulfonomonas sp.
CCGTCGAGCCCCACGCATGGCTGACCAAAACCCTTACAGCAATCGCAACTGGTCACAAACAGACCCAGATCGAACAACTCCTGCCCTGGAATTACAAAGCTGACGTGTGACCGGGACAACGCTTACGGATAACAAACATTTGGGGGATATAGGTCGCGAACCGCGTCCTGCGGGCATTCGCCTTCCGGGCATCAATCACGTCTGCCCTTGTCAATGCCTTCACGTCCCGCGTGCCAATCCTTTCCTTGTGGTAAATCAGCACCCTTTCATAGTCCTGCCAGGTGCGGGGCTTGAGGTTAAGCCAACGGTCGGATGAACGGTAATCTTCAATCAGCGCATTCCAGGAAGTCTTTGCGCGCACACCCACGCCGATCGTGCTGACCGCCAACGGCGGAAACTTCACCGGCGGCAATGTGCGCATCGCGATCCAGTGCCTGCTGCCGACCGCGCCGGCCGCCTGAACAGACCACGACCAGCAGGAGACGACCCCATGACCGCACCGCACAAGGATGCGGGTTTTGTCTGCATGCACGCGCACAGCATCTTACAGCGCCGGACCTACATGCCGGTTGGCGCCGCCCCCCCTAAAAAACCGGCTTTGCCACCCAACCTCATTTCACCAAAAGATCGAAATAGGCCTCGCCTATCTTTTCCCAAGTATACCGGCGCTGGGCTATTTCCTGCATAACCGCACCGATCCGCTTAGCTTTTTCCGTGTTTAACGAGCGCATTTCGTCTGCCAACTGTTGGGCCGATCGGAAATAGAGAGCCTTACCCTCGGTAGTGAGCCGATTGAAGGAACATCCATGCGCCAGTACGGGAATGCAGAAATGCATCATTTCAACAAGGGAAGGATTGGTTCCGCCGGCGGAATGGCCATGAACGTAAACTGTTGCCTTATCACGAATCGCCCGCAAGGCGCACGGCTCGTAGACTGGATCATGAATAATGATGTTGGGCACGCTCTCGAAGCGTGCTTTGAGCTCACGACCATAGGCGCTTTTTCTCCAGTTTCCAACAAACACGAGAGGCACGTCCAGCTTCGCGAAAGCTTCAAGGATCATCGCGGCGTTGTTTTCGGGTTCGATCCGGCACAAGGCAAGTGCGTAGCTTTCCGGCAGATCAGCGGTCGCCATATTATCGGGAACAGCCGTGAGTGCATGGTCACCACCATAGGCGATCACCGTACAATTCACACCGTAGCGCTCCGTTACGTAGTCGGCAATAGCTTGGTTGTCGGCGATAACGTCGTGCGAAAACCGCACTGCAGCCCATTCCGACAACCGCAGCACCAAGCGTGCGAACCAGCTCCACTTCTCCCGTTTCCACTCGACCCCGTCGATGTTGGTGATGACCCTGACCCGGGTGAAAAGCCGGATCAGCCCTAGTGCGACCGCCCCCGAAACGCCGAGCAGCAGAATCCGGTCTTGTCGCCGACGGACCGCGTCGATTAGCGACAGCCAATCATAGGGAATGCTCTGGATGCCGTTTGCGTCGAGCCCAATATAGCGCAGCCGAGCGTTGCCGTAACGTTCAGGACGATCGGGAAAGGTTTTCGACGAGCAATAGACGGTGAGTTCGGAGTTGCTATCATTCTGGTCATGGTAGTTGACTAAGTTCTCGGCTAGAGTTTCGAACCCGCCATAGCAGCCGGGGACGCCAACAGTTCCGAGTATAGCAATCTTCATTGCTCAACCGTCTCCAGAGCGCGGGCAAACTGCTCGCCAGACCGTTGCCAAGAGAAGCTCTGCTCCAATCGAGCCCGTAGACTCGGGCTTTTTGCGGCGTCGGTACCCGCAACGGCCCGGCGCATTACCCGCTTGATGTCGTTGATGTCGGCGGCATCGAAGGTGCCGTGCACGTAGGGGGCCAAGTCGCGCATGGCAGTGTTGTGGGCACAATAGGACACCCCCCCCGCAGCCACGGCCTCGAGTGGGGGGATGCCGAACCCTTCGGCAAAGGACGGGTAAATCGATGCAGCCGCATTGCGGTAAAGCCAAGCCAGCGCACCGCGCGACAGATCCGCCTCCTGCCGAATCCGACCCGCGGCCTGGGCCAACTCAGCGTCGAATGCGGGGTAGTTGATTGCCGGGCTGCCGACCAGAACGAGATCGAATCCATCTGGAAGTTGATCCGCCATTTCCCGGAAGGCCCGCAACAATCCGTGCTGATTCTTGCGCGGTTCATATCGGCTCACATAGAGGAAGAACCGCCCTGGTGTAAGGCCAGGCATCGCCTCGACCGCAGTCTTGGCAAATCCGTCAATACCGTTGGTGGTTACATGGATGCGCTCGAGCGGCATGGCGAATTGTGTCGCTATCGCCCTACGAGAATAGTCTGACACGGTTAGTAACAGATCGGCGCGGCGGGCGCTGCGGGCGAAAAGCAAGCGATTCTTTACCCGATAGCGCCAAGGAAAATACTCCGGTAGGTCGATGAACAAGAGATCATGGATCGTAACGATCCAGCGACTGCGTTTCCTCAGCGGCGTGATGTACTGAAAATGCATGTAGTCAGGGCGCCAGCGGGCGGCAAGCCGGTCAAAATCCAAGGCAAGCCGGGTAAACTTATTGCGTGACTGGAGCCGCACCCAGTCAACACCCGAAGTATTGGGAAACCAGCGCGCTACGCTGTCCTCGTGCACTGCTGCTACTAACACCCGCGCAATTCCTCGTTGGGCTACCTCACCATAGAGACCAGCGATGTAGGCGCAAGTGCCTTGGGGGTGGCAATCGAGCACATGTCCATCGACCAAGATCGTCGGAACTGTCATCCGTCATTGTCCTGTTTCAGCCGGTTACGAAAAAGACGCGCGGGGTTCCCCGCAATCACAGAGCCCACTGGGAAGGATCGTGTCACTACCGCGCCAGCACCAATTACGCTGTCGGCGCCGATCTCCACCCCGCCTAGAACGGTAACGTTGCTACCAATCCAGCAGCGCGGCCCAATCACGACAGGTTCGGGGGTAGTGCCTTGGGCGCGGATTGCCTTGTCGGGATCGTCAAACGAGTGGTTATCACTGTGTACGGTGAATCGCTCCCCAATGATGGTTTCTGCGCCTATCTCGATCCCGCCGAATCCGCCGAGATAGAAATGATCTCCGATACCCACGAAATCGCCAAGCCGCACTCCTTGGCCTAATTCACGCAGCCCGCTGATACGGATCGCGCCATAGCGTCCAACCGATACGCCATGACCGAAGATGACGCCATCGCGTGACAGGCAATCAAGTTCGCTGCCGGCGCCGATTTTGACGTAGCGACCAAGAGTCAGGCGACGTCGGGAACGTATGGTTACGCCGCGCCCCAGAAATGTCCGGGTGCGCAACCGGACTAGGCCGCGCGCAATCGCTATTGCCTGCGGCAGCACCCGCTCGGCGAGCTCGCGGTAGGGAATTTCGGAATCGAGCTCAAAGGCAATCCCTTTTGCGCCTGTCAGGAAGCGCCCCAATACCGACCTAACCCACGCCACGTTCGCTCCTTTTCTCGAGTAGACTGAAGGTGCCATACAGGATGAACAAATAGGTGCCAATGCCTGAGTTGAAGAACACGATAGCGCTGGTCAACAGATGTGTTAGCATCCGCCCCGGACTGCGGCTGCGATACATCAGCAGGATTGCCAAGATTAAAGGCAGCCCGTAATCGTACAACATTGCCGCCATGTGCCCAGCAAGCCGATCATTTACCGTGTATTCCTGCCCGAGAGCGTAAAAAAACTTAGCTTGAAAAACCCCGGCGCCTTCTCCGAACACGAGAAAAGGTACCCCGGCACTCAGTTCGTTACCAAGATAGATGTAGGGCAGGAACCGGATCGTGGCGGTTCCATAACCAAGTGCGCCTTGTGTCGGGTCAAATCGCGCGAGGCGCTCGGCAAAATAAGGAACCTGCAGGATGCCGAAGATCGCGACCGCTATGAAAACCCCTAGGATCAGGACAGCCTTCAGTTTCCTGGTTTCGAGGAAATATGTCGCAAGCAGGATAGCCGCGATAACCAGCCCGTTCAGCGAAAACAACAGTACGAGTGCCACAAGCACGAAAACGATGTCGCGCGTTCGCACGGAAGCCAGATCAGTCAACAGCACATAACGCGACAACACGAGCAGGACGATACCGGCCGCCGCAGGTTCGGTCGTAAAGGCCTTGAAGCGAAGCTGGCCATTGCCCTTGTCGGCCACTGTCAGCATATCGGGCAACAGCGCCCCGAAGCCCGCAGCATTCACAAGGCCAAGGACGACAATCAGCACCACCAGAACCGACAATACCCGGCGCGTGGCACGGCCGACAACATCCAGAGGGAATGCAGCGAGGGTCGCAATCGCGATAAAGTGGAGGGTATGAAACAGGGCGATCGCCAACACGGCACTATTCACATTGACGACGACTGACACCAGGATAAGTATCAAAGGTATCGCCACCGAACGTATCGCCCCGGGCTGTCTCAACAAGACAAAGGGAATTATGAACACAAGCACGATATAGTGGCCAAAAACCAGCTTCCCACCGACGGGGAAGATAAACAGGTCGGAAAAGGACAGCACGACCAGCGCGGCTGTGAACAGAAAGGTCTGTATGGTCTTGACAGAGACCGTCATCGAAACCTCATACTCAAGGAAAAGCAGCGGGCGGGCACGCCTTGCGAAGCGG
>JALSJL010000102.1 GCA_026989405.1 Marinosulfonomonas sp.
GTGAGTTTATGAGTTGAATTTGCTTGGTGGCGGGTCTTGCATTTCACCCCAGCGATCAAGCGTTTCTTGCATGGCGCTGCGCGCATCTTCGCGTGCAGTATTCGAGATATACTGACATCGATGTCCGCCCCACGTGTAAAGGCTCCAAGGTTGCCTGGGCAGGCCGGCTTCCAAAATCATCTCGTCAATTTTTTGGGCTATTTCAGGCAACAGAGTGGCCAGTTTCACCTGCTCGGAAAACTTATCCATTATTAGTCCGATCCAAACTGTGATCGCCATTTTGGCCAAACATATGTGCTAGGTGTTCGACGCGGCCGCGCAGGTTTTTGACCAACGCCTCGGCTTCCTCTGCCGTGTATTCGTAGTCGGATGATTTCGCCAAGTTGGCCAAGAGGTCGATGGCCTTTAGCGCTTTGGGTAGCCGGACACCACGCAGGCGGGTGAATTTTTCACGTTTGGTTTCCATTTTGTTGATCCTTGTTAGAGTAATTTGTTAGATTTCGCGTATTCCAGCGCAGCTTCTTCAGCCGAGATCCGAACAAGTTCGTTGAGGGAATATCCGGTTTGTTCAGCGGCGTGTTTCAACCATTCTGTTTCCCGGCTTCCAATCAGGACGAGTATGCTTGCCCTACCCCTAAGGGGTCCATCTTCGTAAATTTCATCACAGATGTGATCCGTTTCGGAATTGTCGATAAACTTTTCATTCTCGGCTTTGTCAGAAGGTGACGGGTTCATTTTTCATTCCCTTTCTTTGGTTCATCATTGTCCGGCCGTGCGATCGCGTTGACTGCGCGGCTGGCGGTGTCAGCGTTGGCGGGCATGTAGGTGCCCGATAGTTTGGGGTCTTTCCATGCGTTGTTGCCGAGCGCGTCGGCCACGTCGCGTTCAGAGGCGCCACCCATGCGGGCCATGTGGCCGAAGGTGCGGCGCAGGTCGCGGAACTGAAGGGTGGCTAGTGCCGGCAGCTGCTTGGCTGCATTCTTGCGGATCCGGTAGAAAATCCGCTGGAAGTGATCGGTTGTGTAGGCGCGGCCGGTGACTTCGGAAATCAGCAAGGTTTCGCGATCGGGATCGAGGGCCAACATCTGGCGCATCCAGGGTAGAACCTCCGGATGGATGTTCAGGGCGCCGTGGTTGCCACGTTTGGAACGCACGAACAGCCAGTCACCGCCGGTGAAATCTGCCAGCTTGGCCTCGATAATGTCTTTTTGGCGCTGCCCCTGAAAGATGGCGAGTGCGATCGCAGTGCCCATCGAGGGAGTGTTGTTACATTCCTTCAGTAGCGCATCGATTTCTGACCAGCTGGCGACACGGTTGCGGGATTTGGGGATCACCAGCTTCATGCGCAGGCAGGGGTTATCGAAACGCCAGCCTTTTTGTTCTGCATAGGTGAACAGGATCGACATTTTGCGCAAAAGGGAGGCGGCCTGATATTTGCCGGCGCTGCGATAAAGGGTTTCATACCATTCCAGCATGATCGGCTTGTCGAAGTCGATCACCTGTGAGGCACCCCATTTGTTTTCAATAAGGTTGAAGGCGGCGCGGTAGTCTTTCTGCGTTGCCGGCTTCAGGTTGTCCCAGTGTGGCGATTGCCGATAGGCGTTGATCAGATCCTTGACTGTGCGGCCGTTGTAGGCGGTGGCGCGTTTGTGCGGGGATCCGCTGGCCGCGATTGCCTCGCCACGAACCAGCTGCACGTCGTTGTTCAGCCGTTCGGCCTCGCGCGTTGACCATGTCAGGCGCAGCGGATCCAGTTCGGCCGATTGAAACCCGAGCGCACGGATTGCGCCTTCGGGTTCCCACCAGATGCGCCAGCTGCCGTCAGAGCGTTGGCGCTGGCGCAGGCGGGCGGGTGGATTGGGGATTGGGCGGGTCATGGTTGTTCCTTCAGCGTCTACAAATGGCGTCGGCGCGCAGTCGTAACGTTTTGCCGGAGCGGTTGTTGATGACGAAAATGACATCTCCGTACCCATGCCGTTCTACCCGGCCGCGTTGCCAGAAGGTATTGTGCTGCCATGTGACAGGCGTTCCCTTCGGAAAGTCTTCGTGCAAAACGCTTTCGACAACGTCGTTGGCAGTTTTGCGGTTTGCGAGAGCTATTTTTAGACGGGAATTCATAAGGCAGTTTCCTTTGCTTTATTGTCGCGATCAATCTTCCGGCGAGCGTTTCGTGTTGCGCCATACAATTCCTGATAGGCGATGTTGCTGCGGGATCGGACCTGCGGCGACGCAGCTTTGCCGTGCTTGCGGTAGGTGGATATTGCGCGTCGCAACTTACATGCGCGGTCGGTTTCGTCGCAGTCCGGTAGTTCGCATTCAAAACAGGGGTGGTCGATCATCACGCGCGTCCTGCGGCGTGTAGTAGGACGATCTTGCGGTTGTCGCTAGGTGTTTGGGGGTGCGGTATGCCCGGCAATGTGCGGCCGATGCCGTCGCGCCAAGCGAGGACGTCGTCGCGTCGCCAGCGCAGGGGCTTGCGGATGAAGCTGACGGGATGGGGGAAGCCTTCGGCCTCCATATCTTTGCGGCGGTTCAGGAACATGAGCTTGTTGTCAAATTCCAGCAGCTCGGCGATCTCGATCGCATCGATGAAGATTGACTGTGCCATTATTTCCCAGCCCCCTTAACAAGACCGGCACCAACAATTGTTAGGATTGCCGTGATAACTATCGTTGGAATGGGCCAGTTTTTTGCGAGTACAATCCACAGGGCGACAAGAAGCATTGACAGAAAGGTTTCGCCAACGCCTTGCCAAAAAAGTTTCCAGTTCATTGTTAACCCTCCCCTTCAGCTACGCGCTGGTATGCGTAGAATTCGGACAGATCCTCGGCGGGGCGGCCGGTGCCGTTGGTGTAGACATCGGCGGCGACTTCGGCGATCTGGTCGGCGGTGATTTTCAGGCCTTTGCGATAGTGCGAGGTTGCATTGGCCGGCACGGGCAGGGTGGGGATTTGTTCGGCCAGCAACGCGCCGGTCATGTACATCATCTTGCATGCCAGCGTGAAACCTTGCTGTTGCGAAGGTGTCAGGTGCATGGGGTTGCTGGCGGCGTTCATTCTGTTGCCTCCGGAAGCCGGTGGATGTGAACGACGTTGTTCAACTCGCCGCGGATCCGTTCGGGGCCACCGTCCCGAAACCAGTCCATGCCGGCGATAGCTTTACGGCTGGCGGAGAGTTCCTCCAACAACTCCGGCAGCAGATACATCATGGTTTCCGCTTCGGACTGTGTGCAGTTTTTGTCGCGGGCGTTGTGGGCAACACCGATCATCGCTTCCAGCAATGTATCGGTGATCGGCCCTGGTCGAGCGGGTTCTATATGGGGTTGTGTAGGCATTATGGCTCCTATCGGTTGGTCGGTTTACTACCAATAGATAGGAGTGCCTACCACACACCGTCAATACTAAAAAGGTAAAAAATACAAAATAGTACCAAAAAAGTTATCAAAAAAAGTGAAATACGAGCGCGACAAACACCTATAGGTATAGCAATAATGTAAGTATATTGTTGATTGGGAGTTTTAGAATGCAGCGATTTTTTATGGGGGCCTACATGTTGGCATCGCCAGCGACGTTCATTTATCTAACGTTTTTTGATGGGTATGTTTACAATGGCTGGAATTGGGTGGTTGCCTTGCCAGTGAACGCTTTTCTTTCGTTTATCTGGCCGATTTACTGGGTTATCCTGCATTGGGTGTTTTAGAGTTACCCAACTTTTGATCAGGTAGCTTAGGTAAAATTTTTGCACACTGAAACATATAGCCTCGGATAGTGTTGTTGTGCAGAATTTTCCATTCAACTTTATCATCAATTATTTGTGCAAGGGTTTCAGTATCAGTTTCGAATTGCTCGACTGCATCGGTGCCTTCGAAATGCTGACCGAATACGCCGGCAGGATTTGATGCAGCCGTAAATAGCTTTACTAAAGCGGAGGAATGGAGATATTCTCTAGTATCCTGATCCAACCCCGAAGTTTCAACGATAATGAAATAAAGGTCGTGTTTGAATTTCAGATTGTTGCTGACTTTGTATTTTGCAGAGTTACGCTTATCGACAAAGTGCATTCCCCCGAAAAACCGTGATTTATATAGTGAAAAAAGTGAATTATCGAATATTTTGGGCACGGTAACTATCTCCAGCTTGCTATAACTTTTCCCATGATCACAACATTATTGTGATCAACTACATGCGCCCGCCATTCGCCGGGATCGGCGCTGGCTGCCACCAGTACGGGTGGTTCGAACCGGCGTAGAATTGTAGTCGCAGCGCCTGCATTCCAGTCATAGACCTGCGCAATGACAGTATCGCCGGCTTTGCAGGTGTCGCGCTGGTGGGTGTCGATCAGCATGAAGTCCCCTTCCAGATAGCCGGCCAGCGCCAAGGCGCGGGATTTCACCTGCCAAACATCTATGCCGGGGCGATCGCCACCATGGGCACGCGCGATATCCAGCGAGCGATCTTCGTTCGATCCTTCTTTGGGGATCCACTGGGCCGCATCACTTTCGGAAAAGCCGGGCTTTAGTTCCGAGACTGTGCCAGCATCTGCTATGCCAGCTCGTACTAAAACGTCATTTAATGGAACCCTAAGAAC
>JALSJL010000103.1 GCA_026989405.1 Marinosulfonomonas sp.
GCGCACCGACCTGTGCGTCGCCCATGTCTCCCTCGATTTCGGATTTCGGAGTAAGGGCCGCCACCGAGTCGACCACGATCATGCTGACCGCGTTTGAGCGAACCAGCGTTTCCGTGATTTCAAGGGCCTGTTCCCCGGTGTCGGGCTGCGAGATCAGAAGTTCGTCAAGGTTGACCCCCAATTTGCGGGCGTAGTATGGGTCCAGCGCATGTTCGGCATCCACAAAGGCGCAAACACCGCCATTTTTCTGCTCTTCGGCAATGCAATGCAGCGTCAGAGTGGTCTTCCCGGAGCTTTCGGGGCCATAGATCTCGACGACACGGCCCTTCGGAATGCCGCCGATACCCAGGGCAATATCCAGTCCGAGTGACCCGGTCGACGTCGCCTCGACTTCGGTGACAGGCGTGTCTCTGCCCAATTTCATGATCGAGCCCTTGCCGAACTGCCGTTCGATCTGCGCCAAAGCCGAATCCAGAGCTTTTTGTTTGTCGTTGCTGCGTTTTTCAGTCATTTCAAGAATACTTGCCGTGGCCATTGTTCCATTCCTTATTCCATACCCTGCCCTGCGCGGCAATGCCGCCAGATGTTCGCTTGTTGTTCTGCAAGCCCTTATGGGACCAAAAGGAGAACATATCAAGAAAAATCAATTCAAACTTTCACGATTATTGGTTAAGGAACCGTTTATCTCCACGCCCTGAAAGAAACACCTGGTTGTTTCCTGCACGTTTCGGGCTGCCGTGACCCTGTGATGATCCCGACGTCCGGCACATGCAGGCACCTGGGCTCGATCAGTGAATCTGCGCCTGAACAGTCGTCGCGAGGTCACTCAGCGAAAACGGTTTCGGCAAGAATACCGAGTTGGGTATCCGTGCCTGTTGTTCGGAAAAGCTCTCTTCGGCATATCCGGATACAAAGACCACCCGCACGCCGGGGCGATCCTTCAAAGCCTTGGCCACCCAACTGGGGCCATCCATGCCTGGCATGATCACGTCTGTCACAAACACGTCCACATTCAAGGACCGGTCTTCAAGCGTTTTCAAGGCTTCCTCGGCATTCTCGGCTTCCAGAACGGTATAACCACGCATCTTGAGGGCACGAGATGCGAAAGCTCGCACCGGTGCCTCGTCTTCGACAAGAAGCACAACCCCGCCCGGCGTCGCCTGCGGCTGTGGTTCAGGCCGGCTCACGGGTTTGTCAAGCTTCAGGACCGTTCCTTCTGATGCGGGGATGTAGAGTATGAATTCTGTCCCACTGCCCTCAATGCTCTCGGCGAATATGTAGCCGCCGGTCTGCTTGATAATCCCATAGGCCATGGAAAGACCCAGCCCGGTCCCTTCACCGGTTCGCTTGGTTGTGAAGAAGGGTTCGAATATCTTCGGGAGTTTTTCGGGGGAGATTCCCGTGCCCTGATCCGAGACTGACACGATCAGATACTTGCCCGGAGGTATGATTGCCCGGTCGCGCTCCAACGGCGCCTCGAGCGTGTCGACACGTGTCTCTATCCGGACCTCTCCGCCATTGGGCATTGCGTCGCGCGCATTGACCACAAGGTTCATGATCACCTGTTCGAGTTGGCGCTTGTCCGCCCGGATCGCCAGCAGTTCCGGCGCATGCGACACGGTCAGTTCGACCTTTTCCCCCACAAGCCGGTTGAGCAGGTGGCTGAGATCGTCGAGCGTTTCCCGGATGTCCACCAGTTCCGGTTTGAGTGTCTGCTTGCGCGAAAACGCAAGAAGCTGGCCAACCAGGCTGGCCGCGCGGTTGGCATTCTGATTGATCTGGACCAGATCCGCATACTCCGGATCACCCTCGTCATGGCGAAGCAGCAGCAGATCGCAGTGGCCACTGATCGCGGTCAGGAGGTTGTTGAAATCATGCGCGACACCCCCGGCGAGTTGACCGATTGCCTGCATTTTCTGACTCTGGACAAACTGTGCTTCCAGAGTTTTCAGCTTGGTGGCGTCGTTCAGAACCACGACCAGAGTGACCTCACCCGCTTCTTGCACCGGGGTCAGAGAAATTTGCAGGAAGACGTCCTTTTTCTGTTGCTTTGCGCGCACAAATTCCGACCGCATTTCTCCAGGCTTTTTGGCGGCATCGCCCAACCAATCGGAAACCGACCGCCCCAACCCCTCGACAAGGTCGCCCAGATAATCACCTTCCGCCCCCGAAACACCCAGCAATTCACGGGCCAGGCGGTTGCAGAACATGATTCTGCCCGAAGTCTCCACCTTGAGCATCGGCACAGGCAGGCTTTCCATGGAATTCAGGGTGTCGGTCGTCGTCCCGGTCTGGGTTTCATCTGCAGGCAAAAGGAAGACTTCCTTGCGCCCCGAAGCCCCTTCTATGGTTGTGATACGCG
>JALSJL010000104.1 GCA_026989405.1 Marinosulfonomonas sp.
GGGCCGTCTGCGGCTGCAATTTCGTGCAGGTGGCCCGATTTCAGGGGAAGGTCGTTCACGACCCGATCGAGCCGGGTCTGGCGGCCGCCTGTCAGGCGGCGCAGAGCTTCATTCATGAAGAGGATCGTGCCTGTTCGTGATACGATCATCATCGGCAGGCTGATGGTGTCTGCGCTGCGCGCGCCAGGCGACCTGTCCAGCATGTCTTCAAGGCGCCAGAGATACCCATGATCGCCGATCTTGTGCACCGACAGGCGAAGATGGCCGCGTCGCACGACCACATCTTCGCGTGCAAAACCGCACTTTGCGGCGCGATGCTGCAGCCGATACAGAGTCGCACCCGGCGACGCGAACACGTTGCCGAGATTTGCCAGGAGGGTATCGGCTTTGGCGCCGTCGAAACGGTCGATCGCTGCCTGGTTGCGATACAGGATGCACCCGTCTGCATCTGTTGTGAAACTGGGCGCAGAGTCGAGTGATACGAACTCTGCCACCGTTTTCTGCAGCTTTTCCTGCGCGGCGTGATGCCGGGCTGCCAGAAATCGCACCAGTGCAACCGCACAGACAAGAACGGTGCCCGAAAACAGAAACAACAGGCCAGCCTGCCCGCTTGGCAAATAGAACGCAAACCCGAGCAAGGCCAGACCAATCGCAAGAATACCCCACGCGCGGGGTGCGATCTGCAGCGCCAGGGTTGTCATTGGTCTGCGGGTCAGCGCCGGATAGGCCACTTGAAGCTCCATTGAAGATTCTCGTCCCGGCTATCTCGACGATAAACGGTTAAGCTCAGATTAAGCCTGTCGAATTTCCAGCTAAGCCACAACCCTGCATTGTTGTCAAATATATCTAATCGCGCTTGAATAGCGAAAAGTAGAACCCGTCACTGCCGCCCAGGGGTGAAATTCGATCTTGCTGTTGCAGGGTCCACTGTGGATGCCGTTCAAGAAATCCGGCGGCGAGGTCTTCGTTTTCTTCCCGAAGCAACGAACAGGTGACAAGGGCAAGGGTCGCGCCGGTCCGCGCGTGTTCCTGCGCCTCGTCAAGGATTTCACGCTGCAGTGTCATGAGCTGTGACAGATCTGCAGCCCGCAGCCGCCATTTGCTGTCGGGTGAACGCCGCCAGGCGCCGCTTCCCGAACAAGGCACATCGCACAGGATCAGGTCAAAACTCTGCCCCTTCAGCGCGTCCCTGTCGGCACGTTCAATCTCGACGCCGGCACGCGCCGCGCGCACTGGCAAGTCGGCCATCCGGGTCGCATCCGCATCATGGGCGGTGATGTTCGTGGCCCCCATGGCGGCCATCGCAAGTGACTTGCCGCCGCCGCCTGCACAAAAGTCGAGGATGCGGTCGGCGCCGGAAACCGGCAGCCTCTCGACAACAGCCTGCGAGCCTGCGTCCTGCAATTCGACCAGGCCGGCCTTGTAGCAGGTGCTCATTGCGACCCGACGCGGATTTTCCACAACTTCAAGTGCCGTGGATGCCAGGGCATTCGGGACGGCGACAACCGAGTCTTCTGCCAGTCTTTCGATTGCTTCCTGCCGTGTGCAGCGGGCGGTGTTGACCCGCAAGAACAGCGGCGCACGGCTGCGCAGCCGGTCCAGGATGGCGTCGCAGTCGGGGCCGAGGCAGGCATCAAACCGCTCAAGCAGCCAGTCCTGGACATCCAGACGAACCGCCCGTGGGGCCGTGCCAAGGTCGGGGGCGGTCCGTTCATCATCGCTCAACGGCGCCGGGGCGTATCTTTCGCCGGTGAAGATCTCGTCTGGTGTCACGCCTGATGCCCGGCAGGCGCCGATCATCAGTCCGCGGCCGGTCTCCTGCCCTCCCAGAAAGCCAAAAGAGCGGCGGCACCGAATGGCATCGAACACATGATCGCGGATTGCCGCGCGGTCGCTTGAGCCGGCGTAACGATTGCCCCGCGCCCAGTTGGTCAGAACCTTTTCGGCCGCCTCGCCCGCAAGATACCTGTCGAGAATATCGATGGCGGCGGCCACACGAGCTGCAGGGGTCATGGCGATGCTTTCTGTGACGGGGGCGCCGGCAAATTCACGCGGCTACATGCCGCGGTAATTCGGGCTTTCTCGCGTGATCTGAACGTCATGCACATGGCTTTCCTTCAGCCCGGCACCGGTGATTTTCACAAACTGGCAGTTTTTGCGCATCTCGGGCACGGTTGCATTTCCGGTATATCCCATCGCCGCGCGCAGGCCC
>JALSJL010000105.1 GCA_026989405.1 Marinosulfonomonas sp.
TTCAAAGCTCACCATGTTCGGCATCGTCTACTACCTGTTCTCGCTGAGCACTGCCCAACTGCTGTTCGAGGTCTCGACCGCCGATCTGATCCGCGCCGCTGTCGCAACGCTTGGCTTTTACGCCGTGACCTTCGCCGCAGCGCTCACGCTGACCGACCGCACACCCGACGGCAAAGCCGTCTTCTGGCACATCGCCACCCGTTACATCACGCTGGCACTGATTCTCGCGATTTTCGGGGTCGACACGTTCGGTGCAACCTTCATCCTTCCGGTGATGATGGCCTATTTCATCCAGATCGGCACCGCGGGCTTTCTTGCGCGCCTTGAAACGGCAGAACCCGCTGCCGCCTGACCCGGGATTCCGGTTGGGCAAGTATCGCCCGAGGTGAATGCGGGCGACAGCCCCCTACTGCGCCCAATCCGCACCCTGCATTTCGCGCAGGCGGCTTGCTGTGCGCGCAAACTCAAAGCTGCCCGCGCCTTCGACATACAGCGCTTCCGGCTCTGCCGCGGCACTCATCACAAGGCGGACCCTGGCTTCATACAGGGCATCCACCAGCGTCACGAACCGGCGGGCTTCGTTGTAGTTCGATCGCCCCAGCTGCGGCACGTCCTCAAGGATCAGCACCCGCACCGCGCGCGCCAGGGCCAGAAAATCCGCAGCCCCCAGCGGTTGCCCGCACAGCCCCCAGAATGCCGCACGGGCAACGCCATTGTGAAACCGTTTCAACACAACGTCACGCCCCTGCACATGCAGCACCAACGGCTCTTCCCGACCGCCGGTCAGGCGCTGCCACAACGCATCAATCGCTTCATGCGCCCGGGCATCGGCCGGGGTGAAATACACAGGAGCGCCGGCAATCCTCCCCTGTCGATGGTCCCTTGCAGACGCCAGTTCATGCACGATCATTCGTTTTTTCAGCAGCTCGATAAACGGCAGGAACAGCCCGCGGTTCAACCCGTCCTTGTACAGATCATCCGGCGCGCGGTTCGACGTGGTGACAATCAGCACGCCGGCTTCGAACAACATCTCGAACAGTCGCCCGACGATCATGGCATCTGTGATGTCGCTGATCTGCATTTCGTCAAAGGCCAGAACACGGGCATCGCGGGCAACGGCCTCGGCCACCGGTTTCAGCGCATCGTGGACGCCTTCCTTGCGCGCGGCATGCATGCCGGTATGGACCTCTTGCATGAATGCGTGGAAATGCACACGCCGCACGGGCACTGCAAGCGTCGCCACGAACAGATCCATCAGCATCGACTTGCCGCTGCCTACCCCGCCCCACAGGTAAAGCCCCTGCTTTTGCTCCTTCTCCCTGGCAAACAGCCCGCGAAATCCGCGCCACGCCGGCAGGCGGTTGGCCCTTTCACGCAGGTCATCCAGCAGGGGCAAGACCGCTTCCTGCGCACCGTCACGAATGATTTCGCCGCGCTCTACCCGCGCGTCATATTCCTGATGAACCGTTGGCATCATCGCACCCGGATAGTCTGCCTTGCGGGCGAAGAAAAGAGCGCCTCAGCCATCGCCAACAATTGCCCGTCCGATTTTTCGATGCGCGTCAATGACCGGGGGCGGCAAGTCGCGCACGCCTTTCTCTGAGTCATTGTCGATCCCGCCTGCCCAGGTGTAGCCCAACAACATTTCCACATCGTCGCGCGATTGCGCCAGCGCGAAATAGGCGCGCGCAACGGCAGCCATATCTTTTTCTGCCAGCCCGTTGGCACGGTGATAGGGCGTGTGATTTGCATCCAGCACCAGAACCAGCCTTTGATGGTGGCGCAGTTGCGCCGCCGCCTTTTCAAGATGCGCCATGTAAAGCGGCTCCGCCGCCGGGTCCGGCACCGCATAGGCATCAAACCCCCACAGGTCGACCTCCGGCGGGATGGCAACCTGACCCTTGCGGTAGGCCGCAATCATCATGATGCGCGCAGCCGGGTAACTTTCGCGCACCATGCCCGCCGCTGTCGAGACATCGGACAGGGGAAGGCCCCGAAATTCCGGCTCATCCACGAGGTAGAAGACCATGTCATCCGGCGACACGCCGCTGGCCACGATTGCGCGGCGCACACGCTGCCACCAATCACGGGCTTGCGGGTTGGGCGCGAGCCTGTCGCCTTGCTGTGCAAAAAATACCGGCTCAAGATAAAACACCGGCGTGAACTGGCGCGCAGCATTGCGCAGACGCTCTTCCAGCGCCTTCATGTCGCCTGTCACGCAGACCTGATTGGCGTTGGTGAAGCCGGCAACTTCATCGGAATAGTCGATCTTGTCCGTGTCATCCCACGGATCATCCAGGTCGCAGACCACGCCGGCATATCCGAAGTAACGCAATTCGTCGGCCTGCGCCGCCGGGATCAGCCCGAACAGGACGGCAAACGTCCGAAACAGACAGATCAAGCGATTGCAGTGTGTGATTGCCTAGCCAGGTCACCGGTGACCCACAGCATCATCGAGCGATAGGCGATCCACAGGATCAGCGGCGTGCCGATGATCAACCCGGCATAGACGCCGATCTCGGCCATCGTGCCATAGCCTTTCGCCATGGCCAGAACCTGCACGTTCAGGAAGGCCGCAACCGGGAAGGTGAATGCGGCCCAGACCGGCGTGTATCCACCCTTGATCATCCAGGGCACCATCAGGATCATCACGAAGGCCATGATATTTCCCAGCCAGTAGAAGAATGTGAAAAAGCCTTCCCAGCCAAGGCCACCATATCCCAGGGCAAACAGGCATACCGGAGCAAGGAAAATCATCACCGAGGGCCGCAGGTGCTCTGGCAGCGGATCGCGCCGCCAGGTCAGAAAGATGCCGAGTGTGATAATTACCCAGGCAATCAGCGAGGCATTGATCAACAGAATGCTCTCTGTGACATAACCCAGCGGAATCCCGGCAATCGGTCCGACAACGGGGCCCACGAAGGTCAGATACTGAAATGTCGAAAAGTGCCGCTTTTCCGGTGGATCATTCCAGATCGCCCAGAGCACCACGACGGATGCGAAGATCGACATCAGCACGCCGGTCCACCAGACCAGCGGCACCTGGATTCCAAGTGGCAGCAGCGCCGCCGCAAGCATCATCATGCACATTGCAGCCGAAGCCATTCCCGCACGTGCCGGGGGCGTGCGCATGTCTTCCAGCACCACAGCCGGCCGGGCGAATACCTTGGCGAAATAGAACATCAGAAACCACAGGAAATACCCCGTGGACAACGCCAGAAGCAGATTGCCGATGTCCTGCGGGATCGCCGGCATCACGTCAGCCGCGTTGCGCCATCCAAGCGCCAATGACATGAAGCCAAGAGCCACGGGAAATATCGCAGGTGAGGTTTGACGCCACAGGGGTGTATCCAAAAGCAATTCCTGTCCTCCCACGGGTATTGCATAGCATTTCGCATACCCTAGTGAATTGCGGCGGCCCGAATCAACCCCCTTGCCGATGTCCTCGGTCGCGCGCTTCAGACCGTCGGCTCCATCTTGATCAGATTGCAGCCGTTTACGATCCGACCGGCTCACCCGCCTTTCCTGCGTCATTCTGGCCCTTGAAGTCAGATCCCATCCTCGCTAATTAGTAATTACTCACTAATTTACAGGCTCGACTGATGCTCACAAGAAGGATGGAACCATGCCTCAAGGAAAAAAGAACATCGTCACAGGTCTGCTGGTCATGTCGGGCTTCATGGCCTACGGCTTTCTTTTGATCTACCTGCGTGATTTTGCGCCCGACAAGGCGGCCTGGATCGCAGACTATGCTGACGGCAAGCATTTCGAAGCCCGTCTTGCCCATGTCCACGGCAACCTGTTTGCCCTGCTCAACATCATGATCGGCTATCTGGTTCTGCGCCTGCCCATATCCGCGTTTTCGGCGCGCTGGGTGTCCTGGCTCGGTATACTGGGTCTGCTCATGCCGCTGGGTATCCTGGCAGAATTCACGCTTGGAGCGCCCCCCTATTTTGTTCTGATCGGCGGCATCGCCATGCTTGCATCAATTGCATGGCTGGGCCTGGCAATCTGGAAATCGAACATTCCACTGACCAATGCCTGACATGAAACCCGACAATGACGATGCGGCCACGGCCGCAAATCACAGGAGACTGAAAATGAAACGCATCACACTGCTCATTGCCGCGATGGGAATCGCAACCATGGCCAACGCCGGGAACGGCCAGCCGGGCGGCCATTTCATCGAAAACTGGGATGGCGACGGAGACGGTCAGGTCACACTGGCCGAGGCAACCGAACGCCGCGGCGACATCTTCGTGACATTTGACGAAAACGACGATGGCCTCATCTCGGCCGAAGAATACAAGGCTTTTGACGAAGCCCGCGCAGCAGATCATGAGGGCGAAGCCGCCGGGGCAGGCAAGCGCAACGGCCGGCGCGCCTCGGTCGGAATGGAGCTGGATTTCAACGACATCGACAACGACGGGCAGGTCAGCCGCGAAGAATTTCTTGCCCGCACCGCGGACTGGTTCGCCATCCTTGACCGCAACGGCGATGGCGTTGTCACTACCGGCGACTTTGGCCCGCAGGGATAGTCGCCT
>JALSJL010000106.1 GCA_026989405.1 Marinosulfonomonas sp.
AGACACGGCGCCACGGCTGGTCGAGGTCACGGGTGACACATCACCCGAAGTCATGGTCGTCGAAACCGACATCGCGCGCGGGGCGCGTCTTGCGATCTATGATGAAACCGGCCTGGTTGCGGCAACACCTTTCATCGGGCGCACTCACCGCTGGCTGGCCCCGATCGGGGTGGCGGACCTGGACGGTGACGGGCAGGCTGAAATCGCCTATGTGGACCGGCCTCATCTGGCCAAAACGATCCGTATCTGGCGCTACAGGGACGGCAGCCAACAGTTGCAACCGGTTGCTGATTTGCCCGGCCATACCAATCACCGCATCGGCGATAGCGAAATTTCGGGCGGAATTCGGGATTGCGGGCAGGGGCCGGAAATGGTGGTTGCCGATACCAACTGGACGACAATCGCTGCCGTGAGCTTCGACGGTGAAGCCTTCTCTGCCCGCCTGTTGGGGCCGGTCAAGGGGGCGGACTCGTTTCGGCGGGCCCTGTCGTGCAGAGCGCCCTGAAGCGCGGGCGGGCGCAGATTTGTCACCCCGGACGCCGGCTCGGCAAAACCTTCCGGTCTTTCCAGACTACATTGGCGGCCGCGACCATGAACGCGCCTGTCCGGATGGCGTTGCTGTCGCACAGTGTGGTCGTCTTTTGGGGGGCTCCGGCCGATTGAATCAGGCGGCGGCGCCCCGGCAATTCCAGCCAATGTCCAGGGAAAGGACATCGAAGAAAGGGGCGTGATTCCGCGCCGTGATCCATTTGCGCCATACTGCTGAACACTGCTGCGAACAACACTCACATCATCGGACGGGGTTGCCGGATTTCAAGGCTGCTCGGCTTGTTTCATCTCCGGTTCCGGTCCGCCAGCCGATATCCCGGCGGCAAAACCCTTCGGGCCAGTCGATCCGGTCGACCATTGCATAGGCTCGCTCACGCGCCTCGGCCAGGGTGTCGCCGCGAGCGGTCACATTCAGAACCCGCCCGCCGCTGGCAACTGTCTTGCCGCCGGATTTCGCCGTTCCGGCGTGAAATACCATGTGCGCGCTGTCCTCGGGCAGGGCTTCCAGCCCGCCAATTGCCGTGCCCTTTTCATAGGCCCCCGGATAGCCCCTGGCGGCCATCACCACGGTCAGCGCGTGATCGTCCGCCCAGTTCACCCGTGCCTCGTCCAGCCGCCCTCTGGCGCAGGCCTGCAGCAGGTCCAGCGCCTGCGCCCCGAGGCGCATCATCAGCACCTGGCATTCCGGGTCGCCAAAGCGCACGTTGTATTCAACCAAACGGGGCTGGCCGCCCCTGATCATGAACCCGGCATACAGAACCCCCTGATAGGGCGTTCCTCGACGGGCCATCTCGGCAATCGTCGGGCGGATGATCTCATCCAGTGCGCGCCTCGTGACCGCCTCGCTCATCACCGGGGCCGGGGAATAGGCCCCCATGCCGCCGGTGTTCGGCCCGGTATCGCCTTCGCCCACCCGCTTGTGGTCTTGCGCCGTGCCGATCGGCAGCACGTCTTGCCCGTCGCACAGCACAAAGAACGAGGCTTCTTCACCTTCCATGAATTCTTCGATCACCACTTGCGCGCCGGCATCGCCGAAAGCACCCGCGAACATCTCGTCCACCGCCGAGAGCGCTTGCGCTTCGTCCATCGCCACGACGACGCCCTTGCCAGCCGCCAGCCCGTCAGCCTTGACCACGATCGGTGCACCCTGCGCGCGGATGTAGTCTTTTGCCGCATCGGCCGTGTCGAACCGGGCCCAGGCGGCCGTGGGCGCTCCGCAGGCATCGCAGATTTCCTTTGTGAAGCTCTTGGAGCTTTCCAGCCGGGCCGCCGCCGCACTTGGCCCGAAGGTCAGAACGCCCGCCGCGCGCAGCCGGTCGGCCACGCCTGCATCCAGCGGAGCCTCGGGGCCGACGATCACGAAGTCAACTGAGTTTTCTTCACAAAAAACAACAATCTGACCGCCATTATTGATGTCAATATCGGCGCATTCCGCAATCTCGGAAATTCCGGCATTTCCCGGTGCCACGATCAGCCGGTCGCATTTCGGGTTTTGCTTTACGGCCCATGCCAGCGCATGTTCACGCCCGCCACCGCCCAGAATAAGGATGTTCACCGGCAAATCCCCCGCTTGGCCTCGATGCCTGCGCGTTCTAAGCTGGCGTGAATACAATCACAAGGCAGGCCATGTCCGATCTTTTCGAAGACCCGCAATCTGGGGGAAACGCCCATGAGTTCACCGTTTCGGAAATCTCCGGGGCGGTCAAGAAAACCATCGAGGGCACCTTTGGCCATGTCCGGGTGCGGGGCGAGGTTGGGCGGGTATCGCGCCCCGGCTCGGGGCATATCTATTTCGACCTCAAGGATGACCGTGCGGTCATCGCTGCCGTCAGCTGGAAGGGGCAGGCGGCGCGGCTTGCCGTGCTGCCCGAACAAGGCATGGAGGTCGTCGCGACCGGGCGCATGACAACATTTGCGGGCCAGTCGAAATACCAGTTGATCGTGGAGGCCATCGAGCCGGCCGGGGCCGGTGCGCTGATGGCGATGCTGGAAAAGCGCAAGAAGGCACTGGCCGCCGAGGGGCTGTTCGCCGCCGAGCGCAAGAAGAAGCTGCCGTATCTACCTGAAATAATTGGCGTGATTACGTCCCCGTCCGGGGCCGTTATCCGCGACATCCTGCACCGTCTGCGCGACCGGTTCCCGCGCAAGGTTCTGATCTGGCCGGTGGCCGTGCAGGGCCAGAAATGCGCCCCGGAAGTGGCGGCGGCGATCCGCGGTTTCAACGCGCTCAGCCCTGGTGGTGCCTTGCCGCGCCCCGACCTTCTGATTGTCGCGCGCGGCGGCGGGTCGGTCGAAGACCTGTGGGGCTTCAACGAAGAAATCGTGGTGCGCGCTGCGGCCGACAGTGACATTCCGCTGATTTCGGCCGTGGGCCACGAAACCGACACCACGCTGATTGACCATGCCGCAGACGTTCGCGCCCCGACACCGACGGCCGCGGCCGAGCTCGCCGTGCCCGTGCGCCTTGAACTGCTGGCCTGGTGTGATGAACAGGGCGCGCGCCTGTCACGCGCCCTGACGCAAGGTGTGACGCGGCGCCAGCAACAGTTGCGCGACATGTCGCGCGCCCTGCCGAAACCCGAATTGCTGCTGGAAAGCGCGCGCCAGCGACTGGACAACGCCTCGAACCGTCTGCCTCTGGCATTGCAGTCGGTTGCGCAGCGCAAGCGCGTGCGCCTGTCGGAAGTTGCCGCCTCGATCCGCCCCGAGACCGTTCAACGCCTGTTACGCCAGTCGCAGGACAGGCTGCGAGAGCGCGCCAGCCGCCTGCAGCCCGAGATGCTTCTTCGTGATATTCAGCGCCGCCGACAAGACTTCAGAGCAGTTGCGGAACGCCTTGATATGGCAGAAAAAAATCAGATTGAGCGCAAGCGCGATCGGCTTGGCGCGCTTGAGCGGATGCACCAGACATTGGGCTATACCGAAACGCTGAAACGCGGTTATGCGGTCGTGCGCGGCGACGGCAAGGTGGTGTCCGATACCAAGGCTGCAAGTGCGGCGCGTGAGCTTGAGATCGAGTTTTCGGATGGCCGGTTCAGGCCCGCCGCGCCCCCTGCCAGACGCCCGATGCCGCGAAAGCCCGGCAAGGGGCCGGATGATCAGGGATCGCTGTTTTAGGGCATGTCGCTCAAGAGCGGGAACCGGCCTTGAGCTTCGCGGACATGCGAAACAGGGCGTTGGAGCCTTTCGCATGAATACGAATGAACGCGACAGGTTCTGGCCCGGCCTTCAGGATCCGACCTCGGGGCCCGGGCAGAACAGCGGGGCGTTGGAGCGCCGGGTTTCATACAGGTCCGGTCCGTCGGATTCGCCGGCGAACTCGGCGCGCAGCCCGTTTGCGGTTTCAAAGAAATTCCAGCATTGCGGCCCGCTTGGAACCGCTTTTTCGTAGTCGAAGCAGATCAGCCCCTGTTCCGGCTCGCGCCAACGCCCTTTCAGGCATTCATTGCCGTCAAAGGCCCAGATCACCCGCCGCCCGTCCAGATACTGCTCGGCACCATAGGGCACACCGCTTTCCAGATAAGTCAGGGTGCGCCCGCGTGTATAGGCATCAAACTCGGCACCGCTCATCGGGCTTTGCGCGGCCACTGGCTGGGACAGGGCAAAAAGAACGACGGCAATCAGGTATCTTGTCATGACGCCGAGTCTCGCAAATTGTGCGGGTGAGCGCCAGTGCCGGGACTGAACCCCTGGCGACATGCGGGAAGGCGCCGGTCCATCACCTTGCGCCAGCGCCGCGGCCAAAGCGCAATCGCGCCCATGAAGGGCAGGCCATAGGGCAGGACGGGCGCGTCACGGGGCAGTTGCAATGCCGGGTAGGGGCGCGCCGGGTGAACGTGATGGTCGGAATGGCGCGGCGCGTTCAGCATCAGCATGCTGGTGAACCATTGGGCGCTGTTCCACGAATGCGCGGGGCTCACTGGTTCGGGGGTGCCGTCTTTGCCCGTGGCGCGCATCAGGCCGTA
>JALSJL010000107.1 GCA_026989405.1 Marinosulfonomonas sp.
CCAGACCAAGGTCATGGAAGGCAACATGGTGCGCATCCTCACCTGGTATGACAACGAGTGGGGCTTCTCAAACCGCATGGCCGATACCGCCATCGCCATGGGAAAGCTGATCTGATGGCGGCTTCTTCTTTGCGAAAATATCCTCGGGGGTGAATGGGCGCGCCAGCGCCCAGAGGGGGCAGACAGCCCCCTCGCCCGCCTCAGGAAAACTTGGCGATCAGCGCGGCTTCCACCGCCGGCGTCACGAATTTCGACACATCCCCGCCCAGGCGCGCGATTTCCTTGACCAGCCTGCTGGCAATCGCCTGATGCTTGGCCTCGGCCATCAGGAAAACGGTTTCGATCGACGAATCCAGCACCCGGTTCATCCCGACCATCTGGTATTCGTATTCGAAATCTGCCACCGCGCGCAGACCGCGGATGATCAGCGTGGCGCCCACGTCACGGGCGCAATCGATCAGCAGGTTCTCGAACGGGTGCACCACCACTTCGGTGCCCAGGTTTCGGCAATGGGCCTGGCACTCGGCCTCGATCATCGCGACGCGTTCCTCAAGGTCGAAAAGCGGCCCCTTGTCACGGTTTATGGCCACCCCGATCACCAGCCGGTCGACCAGGGCCGCGGCGCGTCCGATAATGTCCAGATGCCCGAGGGTGATCGGGTCGAAGGTTCCGGGGTAAAGGCCTATGCGCATGGGGCTCTCCGTCTGGTCGCGGTCACGCAACTATATTGCGCGCCGGATTACAAGCCCCGATTACACGTCCCGGCAGTGCCTGGGGTCCTGCCCCTAGTTGCCCATGATCATGCCTTCCAGCGCGTCCCTTTCCATCGCCAGTTCGGAAAGCCGCGCCTTGACCACGTCACCGATCGAGATCAGCCCGACCATCTTGTCGCCGTCCATCACCGGGATGTGACGGAAGCGCCCGTTGGTCATGGTTTCAAGCACTTCGTCAGCGCTTTGATCGAGCGTGCAGGTCACGACCTTGGCCGTCATGTAGTCCGACACCTTGCCGTTCAGACAAACGGCCCCGTCGCGCCCCAGTTCGCGCACGATGTCGCGTTCCGACAGGATCCCGAGCGGGGTATCGCCGTCCTTTGACACCACGAGCGAGCCGATCTTGCGCGCCGAAAGCACCTCTGCGGCTTCGAAAATCCTGGTGTCAGGGGCTACCGTTTCTACGCCCTGGGCCGGTTTCGAATTCAGAATCTGGCTGACAAGCATGGGGGTAACTCCTTTTTTGGCTGACTATGGTGCCAGCGTCACCGCTCTGCCCCCTTTGTGTCAAGGGCTGCTTCTAGGCGCGTCACTTCTTTTCGGATGCCCCGAAACACCAGGTCGGCGATCCGGTTCAACCGTTCGACCTTGCGGTCGTCCTGGTGGCGGATCAGGTAGAAACTGCGCCTGAGGCGCACCGCATCAGGCAGCACCAGGCGCAGTTCCGGGGCAAATGGCATGGCGAAATCATGCACGAAACCCACCCCCGCCCCCTGGCGCAGCAGGTTGATCTGAACCGAGACCGAGTTGGAAGCGACGTTGATATGCTGGGCGCCGATCTCGTGCAGGTAATCCAGCTGCTTGTCAAAGATCATGTCGGGGATGTAGCCGACGATCTGGTGCTCACCCAGATCCGCCAGGCGTTTGATCGCAGGGCGCTTTTCCAGGTAGCCCTGGCTTGCGGCGAGATGCAGGTGGTAGTCGGTGATCTTCTGCACGCTGAGCCGCCCGGTCGCCGGCTGGCTGAGCGCGACGGCGAAATCGGCCTCGCGCTTGGACAGGTTGAAAACGCGCGCCAGCGCCACGATCTGGATTTCCAGCGCCGGGTTCTCGGCCGCGATGCGCGCGCAGACCTGGGGCAACAGGTAGTTGGCGCTGCCGTCGGGCGCCCCGATACGCACCTGCCCGCTCAGCTGTTCGGTTTGCCCGCCGATCTCTTCGCGCGCCAGCAGCACCGCCTGTTCGGCGCGTTCGGCATGGACCAAAAACCGCTGCCCGGCGTCCGTCAGCGCGTAGCCTTGCGGAGACTTGGCGAAAAGCGGCGCGCCGAGCGCCTCTTCCAGCCGCGAAACCCGCCGGCCCACGGTGGCGGCGTCCAGTTTCAACGCGCGTCCGGCGCCCGACAGGCTCTCGGCGCGGGCCACGGCAAGGAAAATCCGCATGTCGTCCCAGTGAATGGACATGTCATACCCGCATTAATGCAAAACCCTTTTGGGAAACTGGCCCTTTTACAAGGAAAATTGCAAGGCTAAACTGGCCGGGAAATTTCAGGGAGGATCCCATGCAAGAGCTTACTCACTTCATCAACGGCAAATCGGTCAAGGGCGCATCCGGGCGCTTTGGCGATGTGTTCAACCCGGCCACCGGCGAGGTTCAGGCCAGGGTGCCGATGGCCTCGGCCGAAGAAATGACCGCGGCGATTGCCGACGCCGCCAGGGCGCAGCCGGCCTGGGGCGCGACCAACCCGCAAAAACGCGGCCGCGTGATGATGGAAATGGTGCGCCTGTTGAACCGCGACATGGACAAGCTGGCCGAAGCGCTGAGCCGCGAGCACGGCAAGACCATCCCCGACGCCAAGGGCGATGTGCAACGCGGGCTTGAGGTGATCGAATACTGCATCGGCGCGCCGCAGCTGCTCAAGGGCGACTATACCGATGGCGCCGGCCCCGGCATCGACATGTATTCCATGCGCCAGCCCCTGGGCGTGGTCGGGATCATCATGCCGTTCAACTTTCCGGCGATGATGCCGCTGTGGCACATCGGCCCGGCGCTGGCCTGCGGCAATGCCGCGGTGCTGAAACCCAGCGAGCGCGACCCCTCGGTGCCGCACATGATCGGTGAGCTGTTCCTCGAGGCCGGGCTGCCGGCGGGCGTCTTGCAGGTGGTCAATGGCGACAAGGAAGCGGTGGACACGATCCTGGACAGCGAGGTGATCCAGGGCGTGTCTTTCGTCGGCTCGACCCCGGTTGCGCAATACATCTATTCGCGCGCCACGGCGACCGGCAAGCGGGCGCAGTGCTTTGGCGGCGCCAAGAACCACATGATCATCATGCCCGATGCCGACATGGACCAGGCGGCGGATGCACTGGTGGGCGCGGGCTTTGGCGCGGCCGGCGAACGCTGCATGGCGGTGTCGGTGGCTGTGCCCGTGGGTGACGAGACCGCTGATCGGCTGATGGAAAAGCTGGTGCCGCGGGTCGAGAAGCTGCGGGTTGCGCCTTACACGGACGGCGATGACGTCGACATGGGGCCGGTGGTGACGCGCGAAGCCAAGGAACGCATCCTCGGGCTGATCCAGTCGGGTGTCGACCAGGGCGCAAAGCTGCTTGTCGACAACCGCGATTTCAAACTGCAGGGCTACGAGGACGGGTTTTTCGTCGGCCCGCACCTGTTTGACCACGTGACGCCCGAGATGGACATCTACAAGACCGAGATCTTCGGCCCGGTGCTGTCCACGGTGCGCGCCAAGACCTACGAGGACGCGCTGAAACTGGCGATGGACCACGAATACGGCAACGGCACCGCGATCTTTACCCGCGACGGCGACACGGCGCGCGATTTCGCGCACCGGGTCAACATCGGCATGGTCGGCATCAACGTCCCGATCCCGGTGCCGCTGGCCTATCACACCTTCGGCGGCTGGAAGAAATCCATGTTCGGCGATCTGAACCAGCACGGCCCCGACAGCTTCAAGTTCTACAGCCGCACCAAGACCGTCACCTCGCGCTGGCCCTCGGGCCTGAAGGAAGGCGGCGAGTTCCACTTCAAGGCGATGGACTGATCCGGCGGAGGCCCCTGCGGGGCCACGTTTTCAGTGAGCCTCCGGCGGGAATATTTCGGCGAAAAAGAAACGAGTTGTTTCTTGTCCGAGATGTTTCCGCCGGGGCGCCGCGCCATGGGCGCAGCTCGCGATGCGAGACAAGGACTATTGCCCGATGGGCAGCTTTTTCTTGCCGGCGGGACACCTTCCTGATTTGCTGACTGAAAACAGGGAGGGCCGCAGATGGCCATGCAGCAACCGCCGTTCACGCTCGGAATCGAGGAAGAATACCTTCTGGTCGATCGCGAAACTCTCGATCTGGCCCAGGCGCCTGACGGGCTGATGGAGGCCTGCAAGGCCGATCTGGAAGGCAAGGTCAGCCCGGAATTTCTGCAATGCCAGATCGAGGTCGGATCGGGCGTCTGTGCCGATATCGGACAGGCCCGCGACGACCTGCGCCACCTGCGCGCCACCGTGGCGCGCCATGCGGCCAGGTTTGGCCTTGCCCCGATCGCGGCCTCTTGTCACCCGTTTGCCGACTGGAAGGACCAGCACCACACCGACAAGGAACGTTACAATGTCTTGCGCAAGGATCTGGGTGGGGTGGCCCGGCGCATGCTGATCTGCGGCATGCATGTGCATGTGGGCATTCCCGACCCCGACATGCGCATCGACCTCATGGGCCAGCTTGTCTATTTCCTGCCACACCTTCTGGCCATGTCAACGTCTTCACCCTATTGGCAGGGCATGGAC
>JALSJL010000108.1 GCA_026989405.1 Marinosulfonomonas sp.
CAGGGCAACACCTTCATAGGACTGTCTTGCCCGGCTCATGCGACCTGCCTTTTCTTCAGCCCGGTCGTGTCGATGGTCGCCGGGTCATCCAGCAATCTCTGGGCCAGTTTTTTCAGTTCAGCCCGCTGGATTTTCTGTGTCGCCGTCAGCGGAATCTCATCAACGAAGGCAATGTAGCCGGGAACCTTGTAATAGGCCATCTGACCAAGTGCCCAGTTGATGATCTCCTCGGCCCTGGCCGGGCTGGGGTCTGCCACGTTCAGACAGGCAAAGACCTCATCCCCGCGGATGGCATCCGGCACCGGCGCCACGGCCGCGGCAATGATGTCGGGGTGATCCATGAGGATCGATTCCACTTCCACGGCGGCAATATTTTCCCCGGATCGGCGGATCACGTTCTTTTTCCTGTCCACAAAAAAGAAAAATCCGGCCGCGCCCTTTCGCACGATATCGCCGGTATGAAACCAGCCGTTTTTCCATGCTTCGGCGGTGGCGTCCGGGTTCCTGTAGTATTCGGTGAAAAACCCCAGCCGCGGGTTCTTGCCCTTGCGCCGAACCAGCAGTTCGCCTGGCTCACCTTCCCGCACCGGGTTGCCCTCGTTGTCCGCCAGCATGATTTCAAGGTTGTCCGGGCACCGTCCGAGCGCCGCTTGACCGATGACGCGATCATCTGTGTAATTCGCAATGACCGCACCTGCCCCGGTTTCGGTCATCGCCCAACCTTCCACCAGGGGAAATCCAAAGCGTTTTTCGAAATCAGCATGCAGATTTGGATCGACACCGGCGCCAAAGCCGAACCGCACGCTGTGGTCCTTGTCAGAAGGCGAAGGGTCGGCCCCCATGAGCATGGACGGCATCACCCCCAGGTAATGCAGACAGGTGGCCCCGCTGTCGCGCACATCCTGCCACCAACTGCGGGGGTGGAACCGGTCCAGGGCCGTCAGGCAACCGCCAACGGTGATCATCGCCATGAAGGAATAGGACATGGCATTCATGTGGAAAACCGGTAGCGGCGTGATCATCCGCTCGCCCTCGGTGGTCAGTGAAACGATGCCGCCGAGAGTGGAATACCAGCGCCCGACTTCCAGAAAATAGCTGTTGGCCAACACGCAGCCCTTGGGCGCGCCGGTCGTGCCGGATGTATAAAGAACCGCAGCTTCCCGGTCGAATTCCGTTCGCGTTGGCGTCGCGACCACGGCCGTGGCGCGCGGTGTCGGAACAGTCCCGTCAGGCACCATCACGCCTGCCTCGATCCCGGCGGCTTCTGTCGCCTTGCGCAGTTCCTTCACGCGAGACGGGATGGCAATTGTGAGCGCCGGTTCCGAATGCCCGATCAGGTATTCCAGTTCGGCCGCGCGCAGATCGGGATTGATCGGCACGACCGATGCTCCCAACCGGTTCAGTGCGAGCCAGATCAGGAAGAACTGCGGCCGGTTTTCGAGCAGGAGTGCCACGCGCATGCCCGTGCCAATACCGGCCTGCGCAAATTTCCCTGTCCACATATCCACCTGCGCCATGGCCCGAGAATAGGAAATCTCGCCGGCTTCGATTCCATAGAGTTCGGCCGTTGAAGGCATGACATTCAGCATCGGGCGATCACCGTATGACTGGCAAGCCGTCAGGAAAACGTCGAATACGGATTGGGTTTCCTTCGGGATCATGGCAGCAACTGGATATTCCCGAAGGCTGCATCCGAGTTCAACAGGTCCACCCTTTTGTTTGCAATGCGAATCTTGCCATCGACCAGTTTCAGCTCATGGGTCGCCACGATGGCCAGCAAGAACTGTTCGTCCAGCCGCGTTTCGACATAGTGCATTGACGTGTTGGTTTCGAATTCCCCGGCCTCGGCATCGAACTTGTCGACAAACGGACGCTGGATCACATGATGGCACCGGCTCTTGGGCTTTTGGCTGAATGTGCGTTCGCCGTTCAGTCTTTCGACCCGCAGTTTTCGCATGAAATCATCTTCGTAGAGTAGTGACGTGACCAGCTCGGGATCGGTTTGCTTGTAATCAAGCGGCATCCAGTAAAACCCGCCCGGAAGCCACAGATCGAGCCATTCCGAAAACCGCCCTTCGTCCAGCATCCGGGCTTCGTCATAGATGAAATCGACGATGTCCTCGCGTGTAACGGTCATTGGGCGGCCTCCTGGCTGGTCTGCTCCATTGTGGCGGTCATGAATTTCACCCAGGCATGGAACTGGTTGCGCATCTGCCGTTCGGTCGTGCCGTTTTCCACGGCCTCTTCCTCGAAGTTTTCTTCGCCCTTGTGCAGCCTTTGAATATTGACCCATTCCGAACCGCGCGAATGCAAACCTTCCTGCGCGCGTTCATACATTTCCAGATCGTCATGCCCCACCATGGACGTGGGCGCATTGATCAGGCGGTTGTACATGGCGGTTCGCTTCAGAAGATAGTCGGGCGCACCAACCAGACGGTAAACATGGCTTTCAACCAGGGTCTTGTCAGGACCCAGGGGAATGAAGTTCCGCAGCTGCTGAACCGGCCCCTTGATCATGATGTTCGGGAAATACACCGTATTGTGCCGGTTCTCGTCCAGGGTTTTCCTGGCTTTCTCCTCGCCATAGGCCTTGACCATTGCATCCCAGTAGTCGGGCGACTGGGAATAGTCGGAATGGATCGAATGATGCACGCCGGTATGCCCATGACCGTTCGGCCAGGTTCGTATGCCCATTTCCTCGAAGAATTCATACGGCGACATGAACGGAGCGATGATTTCCATGGCCATTGGCCTGGGCTTGTCCTTGGGCCAATTGGCTTCTTCGAACAACCGGACCGCAGTCCCGGCCGAGCTTTCATGGGCGACCATCGGGTGGCAGGTGTCGGTTTGATTGTCGACCAGCATCTTCCAGTTGCAGTTGTGCATGTAACGCAACGGCGGGCCGGCGACTTCCAGCCGGCCTTCGGGGGAGCGATCCACCATGTTGTCAAGCGACGAAAGCGCATCACCGAAAAAGCCTTCGAAACTGATCCCTTCGCGGGCAAGCCGCGCAAAGACAAAGCCCCGGTAGTTTTTCACCCCGCCGACAGGCTGCATCCCACGGCTGGCCTCGCTGTCCTGAAACTCCGTTTCCGCGTAACCCTTTTTCAGCGGTATCGCCAAAAGACAGCCATCGGTCTTGAAGCTCCAGGCGTGGTAGGGACAGCGGAAAAACTTGCCGGTATTGCCGGATCGGTCAATGGCGATCTTGGTGCCCTTGTGGGGACAGCGGTTGTAAAGGACGTGAATTTCATTGTCGCTGTGGCGCACCATGATCACCGGCTGGTCGCCAATCTGGGTGGTGATGTAGTCGCCCTTCCCGGGCGTCTGGCTGTCATGCCCGACGAAAACCCATGTATTCGAAAACAGATGCTTCATTTCCAGTTCATAGATTTCCTGGTCGATGTAGGTATCGCGATGCACCTGATGCGGTTCCACCAGGGCCGCAACGGCGGCAGGATTGTCTGCATATTTGCCCATCGTCTTCTCCCTATATATCCAGCACCAGCCGGGGCGACCTTGCCCGGCTGACACAGATTTGCATTACTTTCCCTGAAGCGCGCTCGCTGTCGGACAGCACCACATCACGGTGATCCGGCGTGCCGCTGATCACATCGGTTTGGCAGATGCCGCAGTCGCCGCGGGCGCAATCATACATCACGTCGATACCCGCATCTTCCAGAACTTCGACGATGGATTTTCCCGGTGGTATGTTAAAAACCTGGCCGGTGCTGGCCAGTTCAACCTCAAACGGCTGATCTCCATCCTGTTCGGTCGGGGTGGCGAACAATTCAAAATGAACCTGATCAGCCGGGAAACCCGCGGCCTCGGCTTTTTCACGCACGGCCTCGATCATTGGCCTGGGGCCGCAACAGTAGATGTGGGTGTCAGCAGAAGCAGTATCGATCAATGCGGCAAGATCGATCATCTTCTGGTCGTCGAACCACAATGTCAGATTGGCTGAAAACTGCTGGGCAAGCCGCTCCCTGAAGGGGCAGAGATCGGCACTGCGCGAAGCAAAATGAAACGCAAAGGGCGTGCCCCTTCGTTTGCATTCGGTGGCAAAGGAAATGATCGGGGTGACGCCGATGCCCCCGGCGATCAGCAGCGCCGGTTCGTCACCCTCGTGCAGGTGGAAATCATTCTTCGGCGGCGAGACAGAGACTGTATCACCGGGCACCAGCCTGTGCATGGCCATTGAGCCGCCCTGTCCGTCTGCTTCGCGTTGGACGGCCACCTGGTAGGTTGCCCTGTCGCCTTGAGCTGGCTCGAAGTCAATCAGTGAATAGGAGCGCGTGCCAAGGTCACCCAGATCAAAATCGACATGCGCCCCGGCATCGTAGCCAGCCAGCAACCCGCCATCTTCGGACACGAGGCTGAAAAGGCTGATCCGTTCGGTGACGGGTTCAATACTTTCGATTTTCAGCTTAACCATTGGCCACCTTTCCGGTCTCATTGCCTGGGGTATTCTCGGTGAACGACTG
>JALSJL010000109.1 GCA_026989405.1 Marinosulfonomonas sp.
AACGGGAAAACATCGGTGGCGACCTTCCTGCGCCAGATATGGACGTCGCTGGATGTTCGGGCGGTCAACCTCGGGACCACGGGCGTCGAGGGCGACCTTGAGCGTCCCCTGGCCCACACCACGCCCGATCCGATCACCCTGCACGGCGTTCTGGCGCAAATCGCGGCCGAAGGAATAGAGCATGTGGCAATGGAGGCCTCTTCCCACGGGCTTGCGCAGCGGCGGCTGGACGGCGTGCAACTGGCCGCCGCCGGGTTCACCAACTTTTCGCAGGACCATCTGGACTACCACGCCGACCTGGATGACTACTACCGGGCCAAAGAGGGGCTGTTCAGCCGGATACTTGCGCAGGACGCGCCGGTGGTTGCCAATATCGATGACAAACGCGGCCGCCGGATCGCAAGCGAAGCCAGCCTGCGGGGGCAGGATGTCGTCTCCGTGGGGCGCGATGCGCGTGCCGACCTGCGCATTCTCGGGCAACGGTTTGACGCAACAGGGCAGGATGTCCGGTTCGACTGGCACGGCGCGGTCCACATGGTGCGCCTGCCGATGATCGGAGGGTTTCAGGCCGACAATGTGATGCTGGCTGCGGCTCTTGCCATTGTGACCGGCAGTGAGGCTGCGGCCGTTTTCGACAGCCTTTCCCATCTGAAAACCGTGCGCGGGCGCATGCAGCTTGTGGCCAAGCGAAACAACGGCGCATCGGTTTTCGTCGATTTTGCACATACGCCCGATGCCATTGCCACGGCGCTTCAGGCCCTGCGCCCGCATGTGATCGGCCGCCTTGTCGCGGTTATTGGCGCCGGGGGCGACCGGGACCCGTCAAAGCGCATCCTGATGGGGCAGGCGGCGGCAGACCATGCCGATGTCGTTTTCGTGACCGACGACAATCCGCGCAGTGAAGACCCGGCCACGATCCGGGCGATGATCATGCAGGGGTGCCCGCAGGCCACTGAAATCGGCGATCGCGCCGAGGCCATCCTGCGCGCCGTCGACGCGTTGCAGCCGGGCGACGGGCTGCTGATTGCCGGCAAAGGCCACGAAAGCGGACAGATCATCGGCGACGATGTCTTTCCCTTCGATGATGCGGAACAGGCGTCGGTTGCGGTCGCGGCTCTGGATGGACACGGGTTGTGAACCCGCTCTGGACAAGTGAAGCAGCTGAAAAGGCAACCGGTGGGCGCGCAACCCGGCCGTGGCGCGCGCAGGGCGTGTCGATTGACACGCGCACGCTGGCGGCGGGCGACCTGTTCGTGGCGCTGAAGGATCAGCGCGACGGGCATGACTTTGTTGCGCAGGCGCTTGCCAACGGCGCCGCGGCCGCCCTTGTTTCGCGCATACCGGACGGTCTGGATGCGGCGGATGCCCCGCTTCTGATCGTTGAGGACGTGCTTGCCGCACTTGAAGACATGGCCAGGGCCGCGCGCGCCAGGTCGCGTGCCCGCGTGGTGGCGGTGACCGGCTCGGTGGGCAAGACCTCGACCAAGGAAATGCTGCGCACGGTTCTTGCCGGGCAAGGCCGCGTGCATGCTGCCGAAGCCAGTTTCAACAATCACTGGGGCGTGCCGCTGACGCTTGCGCGCCTGCCCGAAGACATGGATTTTGCGATTGTCGAGATCGGCATGAACCACCCCGGCGAAATCGCGCCGCTGGCGGCCCTGGCCCGGCCGCATGTGGCGGTCATCACCAATATCGCGGCGGCGCACCTTGAAGCCTTCGAGGACCTGGCCGCAATTGCCCGCGAGAAAGCGGCCATCCTTGCCGGGCTTGAGCCGGGCGGGGCGGCTGTCCTTCCGTCTGGCGGCGGCCAGAGCGACATTCTCCTGGCCGCGGCGACCGCGGCCGGGGCCGGGGTCGTGACCTTCGGCCCGGATGCCGATGCCGACTTCCGGATGGTGCAGGCGCAATTGTCGGGTGATGCAACCGTCGTTCAGGCGACATGCCGCGGCGCGGCCTGTCTTTTCAAACTGAATACGCCGGGGCGCCATTTCGGCCTCAACGCGCTGGCCGTTCTGGGCGCTGTGGATGCGCTCGGCGCCGATGTCACCATGGCCGCGCTCGATCTGGCCGGCTGGATGCCGCCGGGCGGGCGGGGCGCGCGCGAACGCATTGCGCTCGATGTCGTTGACGACCACCTGGCCCTGACCCTTGTCGACGATGCCTACAACGCCAACCCCACGTCGCTTGCGGCCGCGCTCGAGGTTCTGGGCACGAGCGTGCCGCCGGCCGTTGCAGATCGCGCCGGGACGGGCCGGCGAATTGCCATTCTTGGCGACATGCTTGAACTGGGCCCGGAAGAGATCGAGATGCACCGTGGCTTGGCCGATCTGGCGGCCATCGGGGCGGTCGACCTTGTGCATTGCGTCGGTCGGCGGATGCAGGCCTTGCATGCGGCGCTGCCCAAGGCAAAACGCGGCGTCTGGTGTGAAGATGCGCAGTCGATGGCCGGACAGGTCCACAAGCTTGTCGAGGCTGGCGATGTGATCCTGGTCAAGGGCTCAAAGGGCTCTGGCGTCAGCCAGGTGGTTGACGCGATCCGAAAACTCGGCCATCCGCAGGCGGCACAATCACAAGGGGCGGCATAGATGCTTTACTGGCTCAGCGAACTTTCGGACGGCGGCGATGTGTTCAACCTGTTTCGCTACATCACCTTCCGCGCCGGCGGAGCGTTTTTTACCGCGCTGATCTTCGGGTTCATCTTTGGCAAACCCCTGATCAACCTCCTGCGCCGGCGCCAGGGCAAGGGCCAGCCGATCCGCGAAGACGGGCCGCAAAGCCACATTCTCGAAAAGGCGGGCACGCCGACCATGGGCGGGGCGCTGATCCTTGGGGCGGTGATCGTGTCGACGCTGCTCTGGGCGCGCCCGGACAACCCGTTTGTCTGGATCGTGATGTTTGTCACCGTGAGTTTCGGTATCCTCGGATTTCTGGATGACTATCAAAAGGTCAAGAACCAGTCTTCAAAGGGAACGTCGGGCAGGGCACGGTTTGCCGTCGGGCTGGTGATTGCGGCAATCGCATCCTACTGGGCGGCGCAGTATCACCCCGAGGCACTTGCCCACAAACTGGCGCTGCCGGTGTTCAAGGACACGCTGATCAACCTGGGCTGGTTCTTTTTTCCCTTTGCCACCATCGTCATCGTGGGTTCGGCAAACGCGGTGAACCTGACCGACGGTCTGGACGGCCTGGCGATCATGCCGGTGATGATTGCGGCAGGCGCCCTGGGCGTGATTTCCTATGCCGTCGGCCGGATCGACTTTACCGAGTATCTGGGCGTGCAATATGTGCCGGGCACCGGAGAATTGCTGATTTTCACGGCGGGCCTCATCGGCGGCGGGCTCGGGTTCTTGTGGTATAACGCACCACCCGCGGCCGTCTTCATGGGCGACACCGGATCGCTGGCGCTGGGCGGCGCGCTCGGGGCCATCGCGGTCGCCACCAAGCACGAGATCGTGCTGGCCATCGTGGGCGGGCTGTTCGTGGTCGAGGCGCTGTCGGTCATCATTCAGGTGCTTTACTACAAGGCCACCGGCAAGCGCGTATTTCTCATGGCGCCGATCCACCACCATTTCGAGCAGCTCGGCTGGAAAGAGCCGCAGATCGTGATCAGGTTCTGGATCATTTCTCTGATCCTTGCCCTGATCGGCCTGGCCACGCTGAAGATCAGATGATCCCGGTTCAGGGATACGCAGGCCGGAAAGTCGGCGTTCTGGGGCTGGGCCGCACCGGGTTGAGCGCCGCGCGCGCGCTGGCCGAAGGCGGGGCCGACGTGATCGGCTGGGACGACAGCGAAACCACGCGCGATGCCGCTGCCGGTGCCGGTGTGGCCGTCAGCAGGCTGACACGGGAACTGGACGACATGGCCTTGCTGGTCGTCTCGCCCGGCGTGCCGCATCTTTACCCCGAGCCACACCCGCTGATTGCCGCCGCACAAGAGGCCGGCGTTCCGGTCGACAATGACATCGGGCTGTTTTTCCGTTCGCTTGCGACCGGCGAATGGGACCGTTTCGCATCGCCACCGCGGGTGGTCGCGGTCACCGGGTCGAACGGAAAGTCCACGACCTGTGCGTTGATCCATCACGTCCTGCGCGAAGCCGGAAAACCCACCCAGCTTGCCGGCAACATCGGGCGCCCGATCCTTGATATCGACCCGCCGGGCGACGGTGAGGTCATCGTGCTGGAACTGTCCAGCTACCAGCTTGAACTGGCGCGCGCGCTGACGCCCGATATCGGCGTGTTGACCAACCTGACGCCAGATCACCTTGACCGCCACGGCGGTATCGGGGGCTATTTCGCGGCCAAGCGCCGGCTGTTTGCCGAAGGCGGGCCGGATCGCGCGGTGATCGGCATCGATGAAAAAGAGGGGCGGTTCCTGGCCGGCCAGCTCAGTCAGGGCAAGAGCGACGTGGCGGTCATCCGCGTGTCGTCGGGCCGCAAGCTGGCCGATCACGGCTGGGCGGTCTTTGCCCGCAAGGGGTTCCTTTCGGAATACCGCAAGGGCCGCCAGGTTGCGTCCTTCGACATGCGCCCCATGCGCGGGCTGCCCGGAGCGCACAACCATCAGAACGGCTGCGCGGCCTATGCCGCTCTTCGCTGTCTTGGCATTGCGCCACGGCTGATCGAAGACGCATTTCAGACCTTTCGGGGGCTGGCTCACAGAAGCCAGTTCATCGCGGAAATAGACGGTGTGGCCTTCGTCAATGACAGCAAGGCGACCAATGTGGATGCGGCGGCCAAGGCGCTTGGCGCGTTCGCAAACATCCGCTGGATTGCCGGCGGGCGGGGCAAGGATGGCGCCATCGAGCCGCTGCTGGCCTGCTCGGGCAACATCCGCAAGGCCTATCTGATCGGCGAAAATGCCGAACAGCTTGCCCGGACACTGACCGGCATTGAACATGAAATCTGTGAAACGATGGAGGCCGCCGTGGCGCGGGCCGCGGGCGAAGCCGACCCGGGCGACACCGTGCTTCTGGCCCCGGCCGCAGCAAGTTTCGACCAGTATCGCGACTTTGAAGCGCGCGGCGATGATTTCGTGGCGCAGGTCGCCAGGCTGAGGCCGGGCTGAGCCTGGCCGGTCAGGTCGCTGCCCGGTTCAGATCGTCAGAGACTGCCGACAGGGTCCTGGGCCGGTATTCCGGGCGCATGTCCTGCCAGCGTCGGCGGGCCGCCCGCGAGACGTTCCTGACATCTCCCGGTCCCTTGCGATGGGTCCGCACAAGGCCCGTCACCCAGCGCAACACCCCGGCCCGGCGCGCCGTCCGGTTGCCAAGGTCGGGCGTCAGGGGGTCGGTGTCGGCGCGCCAGTCGTCCAGTTTCCGGCGGTCCAGTGACAGCCCCGCCCTCTGCGCTCCTTCGCCGATCCAGACCAGCGGGTCGTTTGAAAGGCTCACGATATCGCCGCCCCCGCCAATGGCGCCATGTTCGCCCGGAAACCAGTCTTGCCGATAGGGCCTCTGGCCGTCGGGCGCGGCCTGGTTGAGCCGCTCGAGATTGTCCCAGAGCGCCGGTGCAAAGGCCTTTCGGTGCTCGTCGATGGCCACCGCGTGGCGTGCCGCCAGCACGCTGCGCGACAGGTCCGTGTCATGAAAGCGGTATTGCCTGTTGAACAGTTTCGAAAGGCCGCCGAAAACCGCCGGCACGCCAAGCGCGCCGACCGTGTCCCAGACCCCGAGATAGGCGATATTCAGCATTTGCCCGCGCAACAACCCGTTGGCGTCGCGCCAGTCTGCTTCCTCGGCGCTGGTGTGCAGGGCAGGGTTCATCCGATATCGGAACTCGAAGCTTTCCTGCGAGTTCGGATGCGATGTGTCCGACCGCAGCCGATAGCGTTTCATGCCCTCGGGCAGCCTGTCGATGCGTTCGCGCGGCGGCAGCGCCGAACTGCGCAACAGCCCGGCCAGCGACCGGGCGGTGTAGGCGCCGCGTGAAAAGCCGAAGATGTAGATCTCGTCGCCGGGCACAAAGCTGAAAGCCAGAGCCTGGCAGGCGGCCATGATGCGGGCATTCAGCCCCCACCCGAAGGCGCCCCCGCCGATCCGGTCAATCATGCGGCTCAGCTGGCTTGCACCCTGTCCGGTGCCGACGCCTTCGACATAGATCAACTGCTGAAAGGTGCCGTCGGCACCGGTCAGGTCCAGCGCCTGGCCGAGCTTGACGACATTGGTTGCGTGGCGTGCGTCGGCGTGATTCCATGTGCCGTCGCAAAAGATTGCAATGCGTTTCATGATAAAATTCTCTTTTTCAAATCACTTGTCGGGTGCCCACACCCGTGACGATGATAGCATGTTTCTGCCGGTCTGTCGCGATGTCGGCAGGCCGGCACGATCAGGCGCGCCGCATGCCAGCCCATCTTGCGACAGGAAATTGCGATCAACCCTAGCGCATGACGCCGAATTTCGTTAGAATCACCCACAGACCCGGAAAACGGGCGCGTACGAGAGGCAGAGCAGGCGGAATTACCCATGACGGAAATGGTCTATGGAACGGTGGCGCGCGCAAGCGGTGAGCCGATCCTGCCACGGTGGTGGCGCACGATCGACAAGTTGTCGATGCTGAGCGTTTTCATCCTGTTTGCAATCGGGTTGCTGCTGGGGCTTGCCGCTTCGCCGCCATTGGCCGAACGCAATGGATTGTCGGCCTTTCACTATTTCAACCGGCAGGCCTTGTTCGGCACAATGGCCATGGGGGCCATGGTGGCCACGACCATGATGTCGCCAAGGCTGGTGCGGCGGCTTGCGGTCATCGCCTTTGCACTGGCATTCCTGGCCGTCGTTTTCCTGCCGATCTTCGGCACCGACTACGGCAAGGGGGCGGTCCGCTGGTATTCACTGGGCTTCGGCTCTTTTCAGCCGTCCGAGTTTCTCAAGCCCGGTTTCATCGTGGTGATCGCCTGGCTGATGGCCGCAAGCCAGGAGATCAACGGGCCGCCCGGCAAGACCTATTCTCTGGTGATCACGCTGATGATCGTGGCCATGTTGGCGATGCAACCGGACTTCGGGCAGGCAAGCCTGTTTCTGTTCAGCTGGGGGCTGCTGTATTTCGTCAGCGGCGCGCCCATCGCCTTGCTGGTCGGGCTGGCCGGAGCCGTGATTGCCGCGGGCGTGCTGGCCTACCGCAACTCCGAGCATTTCGCCAGCCGGATCGACGGCTTCCTCTCTGGCGAAATTGATCCGACAACGCAGCTTGGCTATGCCGCGAACGCCATTCGGGAAGGCGGGTTTTTCGGCGTCGGTGTGGGTGAGGGGCAAGTGAAATGGTCGCTTCCGGATGCGCACACCGATTTCATCATTGCCGTGGCCGCAGAAGAATACGGCCTGGTTCTGGTTGCCGTCATCCTGCTTCTGTTCCTGACGGTGACCGTGCGCTCCCTGTTGCGCCTGATGCGCGAGCGTGACCCCTTTATCCGGCTTGCCGGCACCGGCCTGGCCTGCATGTTCGCCATTCAGGCCCTGATCAACACCGGCGTCGCGGTGCGGCTGCTGCCGGCCAAGGGCATGACGCTGCCCTTTGTCAGCTACGGCGGGTCGTCGATCATCGCCGGTGGCATCATGGTGGGGATGTTGCTTGCGTTCACCCGCGCGCGACCGCAGGGTGAATTGGGCGATCTCCTGGTCGGGCGGAGGCACTAGGCCGTGGCGCGGGGTGGTCCGGACAGCAGGGCGCCGCTGCTGATCATCGCGGCCGGTGGCACCGGCGGGCACATGTTCCCGGCGCAGGCGCTGGCCGAAGCGATGCTGCGCCGCGGCTGGCGCGTGAAACTGTCGACCGACGCGCGCGGCGCGCGCTACACCGGCGGCTTTCCCCATGTGGTCGAGATCGAGGAAGTCCCCAGCGCGACCTTCGCCCGTGGCGGGGTGTTGGCCCGGCTGGCCGTGCCGTTTCGCATCGGGCTGGGCACGGCGTCGGCGGCCTGGAAAATGCTGCGCGACCGGCCGGCGGTGGTCGTGGGGTTTGGCGGCTACCCGTCGATCCCGGCGCTGGCGGCGGCCTGGCTCTTGCGGGTGCGCCGGATGATCCACGAACAAAACGGCGTGCTGGGCCGGGTCAACCAGGTCTTTGCGCGGCGCGTGCATGCCGTGGCCTGCGGCATGTGGCCGACCGCGCTGCCCAAGGGCGTCACCGGCGTGCACACCGGCAACCCGGTGCGCGCGGCTGTCATGCAGCGAGAAGGCGCGCCCTATATTCCGCCCGGCGACTACCCGATGAGCCTGCTGGTGTTTGGCGGCTCGCAGGGGGCCAGGATCCTGTCCGACGTGGTGCCCGAAGCCGTGGCGAAACTGCCGGACGAGCTGCTGCTGAACCTGCGCGTGTCGCATCAGGCGCGCGACGAGGACATGGAGCGCGTGCAGGCATTCTACACCAGCCACGGGGTCAACGCCGAAGTGGCGCCGTTCTTCCAGGATCTGCCCAAGCGCATGGCCGAGGCCCAGCTGGTGATCAGCCGGGCCGGGGCTTCGTCGGTGGCGGACATCTCGGTGATCGGGCGGCCGTCGATCCTGGTGCCGCTGGCAGCCGCGATCCGCGATGAACAGACGGCAAATGCCCGCGCGCTGGTCGATGCGGATGCGGCGATCCTGATCCCGGAATCGCTGCTTGAACCCGAGGCCCTTGCGGCCCATATCCGCGCGGTGTTCGACAATCCGGATGCGGCCGTGAAAATGGCCCATGCGGCGCTGGCGCAAGGCATGCCGGATGCCACGGACCGGCTGGTGGAACTGGTCGAAGGGCTGGCGCGCGCCCGCGCGCCGGAACAACCGGAACAATGAGAACGCCGATGCACAAGGAACCGAGCCCATGAACGCCGCCGCCACCAAACTGCCGCTCGAGCTTGGCGCGATCCATTTCGTCGGCATTGGCGGCATCGGCATGTCGGGCATCGCCGAAGTGCTGCTCAACCACGGCTACGTGGTGCAGGGCTCGGACCTGAAAGCAAGCAAGATCACCCGGCGGCTCGAGCGCCTGGGCGCAAAGGTGTTCGTCGGCCAGAAGGCCCAAAACCTGCAGGACGCCGAGGTCGTGGTCATCTCGTCGGCCATCAAGCCCGGCAACCCCGAGCTTGACGCGGCGCGCGCGCGCGGCCTGCCGGTGGTGCGCCGGGCCGAGATGCTGGCCGAACTGATGCGCCTGCGTTCCAACATCGCCATCGGCGGCACCCATGGCAAGACCACCACGACAACGCTGGTGGCGACGCTGCTGGATGCCGGCGGGCTGGACCCGACGGTGATCAACGGCGGCATCATCCACGCCTATGACAGCAATGCGCGGATGGGGCAGGGCGAATGGATGGTGGTCGAGGCCGACGAAAGCGACGGCACCTTCAACCGCCTGCCGGCCACCATCGCCGTCGTCACCAATATCGACCCCGAGCACATGGAGCACTGGGGCACCATCGAGAACCTGCGCCAGGGCTTCCTCGATTTCGTCTCCAACATCCCGTTTTACGGGCTGGCGGTGTGCTGCACCGACCACCCCGAGGTGCAGGCGCTGGTGGGCAGGGTCACCGACCGGCGCGTGGTGACCTTCGGCTTCAATGCGCAGGCCGACGTGCGCGCCGACAACCTGCGGTATGAAAAGGGGGTGGCGCATTTCGACATCGACCTGCAGTCCGAGGGGCGCGTGATCGAAGGCTGCACCCTGCCGATGCCGGGCGACCACAACGTGTCGAACGCGCTGGCGGCGGTGGCCGTCGCGCGCCACCTGGGCATGAAGGCCGACGAGATCCGCGCAGCGCTGGCGGGTTTCGGCGGCGTCAACCGGCGGTTCACCAGGGTGGGCGAGGTCGGCGGCGTCACGATCATCGACGACTACGGCCACCACCCGGTGGAAATTGCCGCGGTGCTGAAGGCGGCGCGCCAGTTCGCCGGCAGCGGGCGGGTGATTGCCGTGCACCAGCCGCACCGCTATTCGCGCCTTTCAAGCCTGTTCGAAGACTTCTGCGGCTGTTTCAACGAGGCCGATGTGGTGGGCATTTCCGAAGTCTTTGCCGCCGGCGAAGACCCGATCGAGGGCGCGAGCCACAGCGATCTGGTCAAGGGCCTCATCGCGCATGGCCACCGCGATGCGCGGGTGATCGGGGACGAAGACGCGCTGCTGGCACTGGTGCGCGAGGAAGCGCGCGACGGTGATATCGTGGTGTGCCTTGGCGCCGGCACGATCAGCGCCTGGGCCAACGACCTGCCGGCGCGCCTGCGCGCGGCGTCCTGACATGGAAACGGCGCTCAAGAGACGCATCGGTCCGGGGCTGCTGACCGCTTACGGGGTCGGCGTCATGATCGGGGCGGGCATCTATGTGATCGTCGGCGCGGTTGCCGAAAGTGCCGGCATCTGGGCGCCGCTTGCATTCTTTCTGGCCGGGCTGGTGGCCCTGCCGTCGGCGCTGACCTATGCCGAGTTTTCCGCCCGCCTACCCGAAGCCGCGGGCGAAGCGCTTTACGTTGAAGTCGGCTTTGGCCGGGCGTGGCTCGGCATGCTGGTCGGTCTGGCGATTGTCGTGTCGGGCACCGTGTCAGCGGCCACCGTGCTGCGCGGCGGCGTCGGTTATCTGCAGGCGATCGTCGAATTCGACCGGCTCTGGCTGACGGTCGGCATTGGCCTGGCCCTGACCCTGATTGCCATCATCGGCGCGCTGGAAAGCATGGCCTTCGTTGCGCTGTTCACCGTGATCGAAGTGGGTGGGCTGCTCCTGGTGGTGTGGGCCGGCTTCAGCGCCGAACCGGTGATCGGCATGGCCCAGATATCGGCCCCCAGCGCGGCCGGCATCGCCGGGGCCATCGCATTGTGCTTCTTTGCCTTCATCGGCTTCGAGGACATCGTGAACATGGCCGAAGAGGTCAAGAAGCCCACGGCGACCATACCCCTGGCGATCATGGCGGCATTGGCGATCACGGCCGGGCTCTATGCGCTGGTGTCCTTTGCCGCAATCCGTTCGGTGCCGGTCGAGCTTCTCGGCCGGTCCGAACAACCGCTGGTCCTGGTCTGGCAGGCCGGGCGCGGCGGCAGCGCGACCTTCCTGTCGGCCATTGCCGTCTTTGCCGCGGTGAACGGTGTGCTGGCCCAGATCGTCATGGCCTCGCGGGTGCTGTTCGGTCTGGGCCGCCGGCATCCGTCGCTGCGCGTGTTTCACCATGTCCAGCCCCGGTTTGCGACGCCGATGCGTGCCTCGGTCCTGATTGGCGCCCTGGTCATTGCCGGCGCGGTGTTGCTGCCCGTGGTGGCGCTGGCGCGGGTGACCTCGGCCGTGTTGCTGGGCGTGTTCGTTCTGGTCAACGCGGCGCTCATCCTGATGAAGCGCCGAGAGCCGGAAGCCGCGTTTCGCGTTGCCGGCTGGGTGCCCTGGGCGGGCATCGCCCTGTCGCTGGCGGCGCTCCTTGCCGAATATGGGGGTCTTTTATGAGCCTGTCGTTGATCTTCGCTGCCATCTGGGCGATTGCCGCAACGGTCGTCGCGCTCTTGCCGATGCGTCTGCAATATCTGCCGGGGCTGACCCTGCTGATCCTGGCGCCGTTGCTCATCGGCTTCATTGGCTGGCAGCATGGCGGCTGGATTGCGGTTCTGGGCCTGCTGGGTTTCGCCTCGATGTTCCGCCATCCGCTGCGCTATCTCTGGAAGGTCGCGCGCGGAAAACCGGTCGATGTCCCGCCCGGCGCCAAAGAGCCCGACATTCTGAAATCATGGCGCAAGAGGCATGCAAAATGAGCCTTTCACTGATCGCGGTGCTGTTCTGGCTGGTTCTCGCCAATGTGATTGCGATGTTTCCGTCGAAGAAAAACCACTGGCCGGCGGCCTACGCGCTGATCGCCATCGGCGTGCCGCTGCTGGGGTGGGCGACGCTGGAAAACGGGCCGGTGATCGGGTTGTTGTCGCTGATCGCCGGGGCATCGGTGTTGCGCTGGCCGCTGATCTACCTGTGGCGCTGGCTGCGCCGGGGCCGGGGGCAGCGCGACGCGTAGGGCGGGCCATGGGCACCGAGCCCGGTTCCGGATGCGTCAGCCCGGCCCGGGGCCGGTCGAAAGACCGCAAAGCGATTCACATTCCCCCGCCGATGGCCTAAACCCTCTTCCATGACAACCGATCTGCCCTCCGTGCGCGGCACGCTGACACCGAACCGCCCGCTGGCCGACCTGACCTGGCTGCGGGTCGGTGGGCCGGCAGACTGGCTGTTTCAGCCGGCAGACGCCGACGATCTGGCGACCTTCCTGCGCGACCTGCCGCGTGATTTGCCGGTTTTCCCCATGGGCGTCGGCTCGAACCTGATCGTGCGCGATGGCGGTATTCGCGCGGTGGTTATCCGGCTCGGTCGCGGCTTCAACGCGATTTCGGTCAAGGACAATGCCGTGACAGCGGGCGCGGCGGCGCTGGATGGCCACGTCGCGCGCAAGGCTGCCGCAGCCGGCGTCGACCTGACCTTCCTGCGCACCATCCCCGGCGCCATCGGCGGCGCGGTGCGGATGAACGCCGGCTGCTATGGCGCTTATGTGGCCGACCACCTGGTGTCGGCCCGCGCGATCACCCGGCGCGGCGAGGTGGTGACGCTCGGCCGCGGAGACCTGAATTTTCGCTATCGCCAGAGCGACTTGCCCGATGGCTGGGTGATCATCGAGGCGACGTTCGAGGGTGAAACAGCGCCCCCCGACGCTCTGGATGCGCGCATGGCCGACCAGATCGCGCGGCGCGATGCAACCCAGCCGACGCGCGCGCGCAGCGCAGGGTCCACCTTTCGCAACCCGGCCGGGTTTTCCAGCACCGGGCGGGCGGATGACAGCCATGATCTCAAGGCCTGGAAGGTGATCGACGACGCCGGCATGCGCGGCGCGCGCCTTGGCGGCGCGCAGATGAGCGAGAAACACCCGAACTTCCTGCTCAACACCGGTAACGCGACCGCCGCCGACCTCGAAAACCTGGGCGAAGAAGTGCGAAAAAAGGTATTCCAAAACAGCCATATATCGTTAGAATGGGAAATCATGCGTATCGGCGAACAGGCAGGCGATACGGACACGGAAAAATAAGTCGAACGAGGGCCGCTGAAATTGGCCCCGAAACAAAGGCACCAAGGTGGGTAAGTCGAGCAGACGACCCCCGAAAGTGGCGGTATTGATGGGCGGTGCTTCGGTCGAACGCGAAGTGTCGCTGTCGACGGGGCGCGAATGCGCCACCGCGCTGCGGGAGGCAGGATTTGAAGCGATCGAGCTGGACGCGGGTCCGGACCTGTGCGCGCGTCTGAACGAGCTTTCCCCGGATACGGCGTTCAATGCCCTGCATGGGCGCTGGGGCGAAGACGGCTGCGTGCAGGGCCTGCTCGAATGGATGACCATCCCCTATACCCATTCCGGCGTGCTGGCTTCGGCGCTGGCGATGGACAAGGACCGCTCGAAGGCGGTGTTTCGCGACGCCGGTCTGCCGGTGGTCGATCATGTGATCGCGCCGCGCGCCGAGATCGAGGCGGGCCATGTCATGACCCCGCCCTATGTGGTGAAACCCAACAACGAAGGCTCGTCGGTCGGGGTCACGCTGGTCCACGAGGCCGCGAACGGCCCGCCGGTGCTGAGCGCCGACCTGCCCGCGCGCATGATGGTCGAGGCCTTCGTGCCGGGGCGCGAATTGACGGTTACGGTGATGGGGGATCGCGCGCTGGGCGTGACCGACATCCTCACCGATGGCTGGTATGATTACCACGCCAAGTATCAGGAGGGCGGGTCGCGCCACGTGATCCCGGCCGACCTGCCCCCTGAGATAACCGACGCCTGCCTCGACCTGGCCCTGCGCGCCCACCGGGCGCTTGGCTGCCGCGGCCTCAGCCGCACCGATTTCCGCTGGGACGAGGCGCGCGGAATTGACGGCTTGTTCGTGCTCGAAACCAACACCCAGCCGGGCATGACGCCAACTTCGCTGTCGCCCGAGCAGGCGGCCCATGCCGGCATCTCCTTTTCCGATCTGTGCCGCTGGATCGTGGAGGACGCGTCATGCAACCGGTGAACGTGCCCCCCCGGCGCGATCCGGCGCCCTCGCGCCTGGCTTATCGCGCGCACCGCATCTGGTTGCGCCCGATGGTGCGCCGTTTCGTCAAGAAGGGCCTGCCGCTTCTGGCGGTCCTGGGGCTTGTCGGCTGGTGGTTCGCGCAGGATGCCAACCGCGAAATGCTGTCCGACAAATACGCCGCGATCCGGTCAGACATCGAAAACCGTCCGGAATTCCGGGTCAACCTGATGGCCATCGACGGTGCCTCCGACAGCATTTCCGCCGACATCCGCGAGATTGTCCCGCTGGATTTCCCGGTCAGCTCGTTTGCGCTTGATCTTGAAGGCATTCGCGACCGGATCGCCGAACTTGACGCGGTGCGTGATGTTGACGTCCGCATCCGCTCTGGCGGTGTCTTGCAGATCGAGATCACCGAACGCGTGCCGGCGGCGGTCTGGCGCGTCGGGCGCGACCTTGAACTGCTGGACGGACAGGGCCACCGCGTCGCGGTGCTCGCATCGCGGCTCGAGCGGCCCGACCTGCCGCTTCTGGCCGGGGCCGGGGCGCAGGACGCGGTGCCCGAAGCGCTTGCCCTGCTGCAGGCCGCAAGCCCGGTAAAGGCGCGCATCCGCGGCCTTGTGCGTATCGGCGAACGGCGCTGGGATCTGATCCTCGACCGGAACCAGCGCATCATGTTGCCCGAAAACGGCGCGGTTTCGGCGCTTGAGCAGGCCATGGCGCTGGAGCAGGCCCAGGACGTCATGGCGCGCGACATCAGCGTATTGGACATGCGCATTCCGTCGCGTCCGACGGTAAGAATGACGCCACAGGCAGTTGAGAACATGCGGCAAATCAAGGCAGACAGGCACGGAGCTGACCGATAATGACAGACCTTTATGCGACACAACGGGCCATGCGATCAATGCGCAATGCCGCTCTGCAAAGGGGCGTGATTGCCATTCTGGATGTCGGCAGTTCCAAGATTGCCTGTCTCATCCTGCGTTTCGACGGGCCGGACCATTTTCGCGAAAGCGACGGGATCGGAACGCTTGCGGGGCAGTCGTCCTTCCGGGTGATCGGGGCGGCCACGACACGCTCGCGCGGGGTGCGGTTCGGCGAAATTGACGCCATGGCCGAAACCGAACGCGCCATCCGCACGGCGGTGCAGGCGGCCCAGAAAATGGCCGATGTGCGGGTCGATCATGTGATTGCCGCCCTCTCCGGGGGCGGGCCGCGTTCCTATGGCCTAGCCGGTGAGGTCGATCTGATGGACAGCACGGTGCACGAGCACGATGTCGGCCGGGTTCTTGCGGCGTGCGATGTGCCCGACATCGGACGGGGGCGCGAGCCGCTGCACGCCCAGCCGGTCAATTTTTCACTGGATCACCGCACCGGTCTTGGCGACCCGCGCGGCCAGATCGGCAACAAGCTGGCGGTGGATCTGCACTTGCTGGCCGTTGATACCGCCGTGCTGGAAAACCTGTTGGTCTGCCTCAAGCGCTGTGACCTGGAACTGGCCGGGCTGGCGTCGTCCGCCTATGTATCGGGAATATCCGCGCTTGTGGAAGACGAACAGGAACTTGGCGCGGCCTGCATCGACATGGGCGGCGGGACGACGGGCCTGTCGATCTTCATCAAGAAACACATGATCTACGCCGACAGCGTGCGTCTGGGCGGCGATCATGTGACGCTGGACATTGCCAAGGGGCTGCAGGTGCCCCTGTCGACTGCCGAACGCATCAAGACCTTGCATGGCGGTGTCGTCGCCACGGGCATGGATGATCGCGAAATGATCGAGATCGGCGGCGACAGCGGCGACTGGGATCGTGACCGGCGCACTGTCAGCCGGGCCGAACTGATCGGCATCATGCGCCCCCGGGTCGAGGAAATCCTGGAAGAGGTGCGCAGCTGTCTGGATGCGGCCGGCTTCGAGCATCTGCCAAGCCAGCAGATCGTGCTGACCGGCGGGGCCAGCCAGATCCCGGGTCTTGACCGGCTTGCCCCCAAGATATTGGGCCAGCAGGTGCGTATCGGCCGCCCGCTTCGGGTGCAGGGCCTGCCCCAGGCGGCAACGGGGGCGGCCTTTGCCTCGGTGGTCGGGCTTTGCCTGTTTGCGGCACACCCACAGGATGAGTGGTGGGACTTCGAGATTCCTTCCGAGCGAAATTCAGCCCGTTCGTTCCGGCGCGCGGTCAAATGGTTCAAGGAGAACTGGTGAATACAACATATCGGGATATAGGCAAAATCCCGCCGTGCGGCATGAAATACCCCCCATATTTTGTGTCATTTTTGTGTTTTTGGGGTGACGAGCCGCGCGACTCCGTTTAGGAATGGGCGCGAATAGGAAAAATTGGCGACTTATTGGGCCAAAAAGACAACAGGCGGACGGACCATGACTTTGAATCTGATGATGCCCGAACAAAACGATCTGAAACCCCGGATTACGGTGTTTGGCGTCGGTGGAGCGGGCGGTAACGCGGTCAACAACATGATCGAGAAGCAGCTTGAAGGCGTTGAATTCGTTGTCGCGAATACAGACGCGCAGGCCCTGGCCCAGACGACTGCTCCAAACAAGATTCAGATGGGCGTCAAGGTGACCGAAGGCCTGGGCGCCGGCGCCCGCCCGTCGGTTGGTGCCGCAGCCGCCGAGGAAACGATCGAGGATATCGTCGACCAGCTGGCCGGCGCGCATATGTGCTTCATCACCGCGGGCATGGGTGGGGGCACCGGCACCGGCGCCGCGCCGATCATCGCGCAGGCCGCGCGCGAGCTGGGGGTGCTGACTGTCGGCGTCGTGACCAAGCCGTTCCAGTTCGAGGGTGCAAAGCGCATGAAGCAAGCCGAAGAAGGCGTTGAATTGCTTCAGAAAATGGTCGATACCCTGATCATCATCCCGAACCAGAACCTGTTCCGTCTCGCCAATGAGAAAACCACCTTCACCGAAGCGTTTTCGATGGCCGACGACGTGCTCTACCAGGGCGTCAAGGGCGTGACCGACCTGATGGTGCGCCCGGGCCTGATCAACCTCGACTTTGCCGATGTCCGCTCGGTGATGGACGAGATGGGCAAGGCGATGATGGGCACCGGCGAAAGCACCGGCGAAGAGCGCGCGATCCAGGCCGCCGAAAAGGCCATCGCCAACCCGCTGCTGGACGAAATCAGCCTGAAGGGCGCCAAGGGTGTGCTGATCAACATCACCGGCGGCTATGACCTGACCCTGTTCGAGCTTGACGAAGCGGCCAACCGCATCCGCGAGGAAGTGGATGCCGACGCCAACATCATCGTCGGCTCGACGCTTGACACCGAAATGGAAGGGGTGATGCGGGTTTCCGTGGTGGCCACCGGGATCGATGCCGTTGGCAACACGCGCGACATCCCGACGCCGGTGCGCGGCGAAGAAGCCGCCCCGGCGCCGCTGGAAACCCAGCCGCCTGCGCAACAGGCTGCGATGCAGCAACAAACCCCGGCGGCAGCGCCCGCGGCAGCAGACGCAGAGCCGGGCCTGTTCCAGAGCGAATTTTCCAGCGCCCGCGCCACCGACCCGGTTTCCGAGGCTGCCGATGACGTGCCACCTCCGGCCTATCAGCCGCCGCCCGCACCAGAAGCCGGCCAGGCAGCGACGGGCGACGCATTTGTTGCGCCCAAGGCGCCGCAGTCCGGGACGCCGACACCCGATACGATGGACAGGCTTCGGGCCGCGGTGCGCAAGGCGCCCGACCAGGAGGGGTTTTCGACCCGCCGAGCAGCTTCCGCGCCAGAGACCGAGCCGGAGAAATCGCGCTTCGGGATCAACTCGCTCATCGGCCGCATGACGGGCCATGCGAGCGAGCCGGCCCAGGCGCCCGTCACACGCGAGCAGCCGCCGGTTTCCGCCCCGTCCGACGAGGCCGAGTCCGATCCCGAGCAGGACCGGATTGAAATTCCGGCGTTCCTGCGGCGGCAGGCGAACTGACAAAGGTAAACAAACATTTCGGGAAAGGGTCGGCTCGCGCCGGCCCTTTTCCTTTTTTATCAGCCTGTTAGGCATTTCAATACCCGTTTCCGGCGAAATGCCGCGCAACAGGACTCCTGATGTTTCAGAGCGTTACAAAGTTTGAATTGTGTGATTTGTGGGCTCTCGATAGGGAAAGTGCGACGGCGGGGCTTGTCCCCGCCGAAACAGAGTCGAAACAGAATTGAGGCGCGTGTTGCAGACAACACTGAAATCCCCGGCAACCTTTTCCGGCATCGGGCTGCATTCCGGTGCCCCGGCGACGATGACCATTCATCCGGCGTCTGCCGAATACGGCATCTGGTTTCGCCGCACCGATGTTCAGGGCGCGGATGCGCTTGTTCCGGCGCGCTGGGATGCCGTGAGCCCGACGCGCCTTTGCACCAGGCTTGTGAACCGGGCCGGCGTTGCTGTTTCGACGGTGGAACATGTGATGGCGGCCCTGGCCGGCTGCGGCATTCACAATGCCCTGATTGAAATTGACGCCGCCGAGGTGCCAATTCTTGACGGAAGCGCGGCCCCCTTCGTCGAAGGCATTCTGAAACGCGGCATTCGCCGGCTTTCGGCTCCGGCCCGGGCCGTCAGAATTCTCGAGCCGGTCGAAGTGCGAGAGGGCGACGCCCGCGCGCGTATCGAGCCAAGCGATGTCTTCGAGATCGAGTTCCAGATTGATTTCGAGGACGCCGCGATCGGGGTGCAGCACAAGACGCTTGACCTGGCCAATGGGGCCTTTGTGCGCGAACTGTGCGACAGCCGCACCTTCTGCCGTCAGGCCGATGTTGCAAAAATGAAGGCCAATGGCCTTGCCCGCGGCGGTTCTCTGGCCAATGCCATCGTTGTCGACGGCGCGCATGTGCTGAACCCCGGCGGTTTGCGCCACGCCGATGAAGCCGTGCGCCACAAGATGCTGGATGCGCTTGGCGACCTTTCGCTTGCCGGTGCACCGATCTTTGGCCGCTATGTCGGCTATCGCGCCGGCCATGCGCTGACCAACCGGCTGCTGCGGGCGCTGTTTTCCCGGCCCGAAGCCCATGTCATGGTCGAATGCGACACGGACGCGGCTTTGCGCCTTCCCGGCGTCGGTGTCGAACGTAGCGATATTCCCGCAGTCGCCTGACTCTCCGAAAATTCCCCCCTAAAGGCGTTTTGCGCCGGATTTTTCTGTGCTAGGACCGATTGCAAAGGCGTCGGCGGCACTGCCGGCGCGCAAGAAACTGGATGGGTAGGCAGCTGATGGCAAGGGCCAGTTTGATCCGCAATTCTGTCATGTCGCTTGTTTTCGCGGCGGCTCTGACCGCCTGCAGTGGCGCTCAGAACAACATTCCGCTTGAAAACCTGACCGCGGCCCAGATTTATCAGAGCGCCGAAGCCGACCTTGACCGCGGGCGCACCAAGGACGCGGCCTTCAAGTTTGGCGAGATCGAACGCCTCTACCCCTATTCGCAATGGGCGCAGCGGGCCCTGATCATGCAGGCCTTTTCCTATCACAAACGCGGCGACTATGCCGACAGCCGGGCCAGCGCGCAGCGCTATCTTGATTTCTTCCCGGCCGGTGAAGACGCAGCCTATGCCCAGTATATCGTCGCCCTCAGCTACTACGATCAGATCGACGACGTCGGGCGCGATCAGGGGCTGACCTTCAAGGCCCTTGAAGCCCTGCGCAGGGTCATCGAGCACTATCCCGACAGCGAATATGCCCGTCTGGCGGTGTCCAAATTCGATCAGGCTTTCGACCATCTGGCGGCCAAGGAAATGGAGATCGGGCGCTATTACCTGAAACGGGGATACTATTCGGCCGCCGCCAACCGCTTTCGCACGGTCGTCGAGCAGTTTCAGACCACGTCCCATACCCCGGAGGCGCTGTTTCGCCTGATCGAAAGCTATCTTGCTCTTGGCCTCGACGATGAGGCACAGACGGCCGGTGCCATCCTGCAGCGGAATTTCCCGTCAAGTCCCTATGCACGGGACGCCGCCAATCTGCTGGCCGGGCGCGGTCTGAGCGCCGTGGCCACCGGCGACAACTGGCTGTCCAGCATCTACCGCCAGGTCATCCGCGGCGAGTGGCTGTAAGCCGGGGGCAGGGAAATGCTGCTCAGTCTCGACATCCGGGACATGCTGATCATCGACCGGCTGGAGCTTGAGTTCCGGCCCGGCCTCAACGCGCTGACCGGCGAGACCGGGGCCGGAAAGTCCATTCTGCTCGACGCGCTGGGTTTCGTGCTCGGCTGGCGCGGGCGCGCCGAACTGGTGCGCGCCGGTGCCGAGCGGGGCGAGGTGACGGCGGTCTTCGACATTTCCGGCAACCGGGCGGCGCGCGCCGTGCTCGAGGACGCGGGCTTCGAGGCGGCGGACGAACTGATCCTGCACCGCACCAACACGCCCGACGGGCGCAAGGTGGCGCGCGTCAACGACCGGCGCGCCTCGGGTGAGTTGCTGCGCGCCCTGTCGGACACGCTGGTCGAACTGCACGGCCAGCAGGACGACCGCGGCCTGCTGAACCCGGCCAACCACCGCCGCATCCTCGATGATTTCGCGGGATCGGCCAGCGCCCTGGCCGCCACCCGCGCGGCCTGGCGCGCCCGGCAGGAGGCGCGCGCGCAACTCGAGGCCGCCAGGGCCGCGCTGGCCGAGGCCCGGCGCGAAGAAGACTACCTGCGCCACGCCCACGACGAACTTGCCCGGCTCGACCCGCAGCCGGGCGAAGAAGCCACCCTCGACACCCGCCGCCGGCTGATGCAGGCCGCGGCCCGGATCCGCGAAGATGTCGCCAGGGCCCATGCCGCGATCAGTGCCGAGGGGGCCGAGGGGCTGCTCGGTGACGCGCAGCGCTGGCTGGAAGGCGCCGTGGAAAGGGCCGAGGGCGCGCTTGACGAAGCGCTGGCGTCGCTTGCGCGCGCGCGTGACGAAACCGCCAACGCCCAGGCCGGGATCGAACGCGCGCTCGCGGCGCTGTCGTTTGACGCGCATGAGCTGGAAACGCTGGAAGAGCGCCTGTTCGCCCTGCGCGCGCTGGCGCGCAAACACGGTGTTCTGCCCGACGACCTGGCCGGGCTGCGCGACGATCTCGCCGGCAAGGTCGCGGCTCTCGAAGGGGCCGATGCCGATATTTCCGCACTTCAGGATGCGCTCGAGGCAAAAGAAGCCGCCTATACCGCCGCGGCCGCGAAACTGCACGAAAAACGCACCCGCGCGGCGGCCCGGCTCGACCGCGCGATGGCGCGCGAACTGGCCCCGCTCAAGATGGAACGCGCGCAGTTTTCCACCCGGATCGACGCCGCCGAGCCGGGCCCCGACGGGAGCGACGCGGTGACCTTCCACGTCGCCACCAACCCCGGCGCACCGGCCGGCCCGCTGAACAGGATCGCCTCGGGCGGCGAGCTGTCGCGCTTTCTGCTGGCGCTCAAGGTCTGCCTGACCGGGGCGCAAAGCGGCATCACCATGATCTTCGACGAAATCGACCGCGGTGTCGGGGGCGCCACCGCCGATGCGGTCGGCCGCCGGCTGGCCCAGATCGCGGCCACGGGGCAGGTGCTCGTCGTCACCCATTCGCCGCAGGTCGCCGCCCGCGCCGACCACCACTGGCGCGTTGAAAAACGCGTCACGAAAGGCGAAACCCTTTCGCGCGTCACCCCGCTCGATGCCGATCAGCGCATCGACGAAATTGCCCGCATGCTCGCCGGGGACACCATCACCGAAGAGGCCCGCGCTGCCGCCCGCGCGCTTCTGGACGACTGATCCGCTTCATCTTGCCCGAAATACTCCCGCCGGAGGCACCGCGACGCGGCGAAGCCGCGGCGCAAACCCGACCCTGCGCTCAAGTGCCGGGCACCAGCTTGCCGGGGTTCATGATCCCGACCGGGTCCAGCGCCCGCTTGATCTCGCCCATCACGTCCCAGCCCGCGCCATGCTCGGCCGCCATGTAGCCCAGCTTGCCCAACCCGATCCCGTGTTCGCCGCTGATCGTGCCGCCAAGGCGCAGGGCACGCTCGGCCATCCGCCCGGCCAGGTCTTCGGCCACCGCCATCTCGGCCGCGTGGCCGGGCTCCACCAGCAGGATCGCATGGAAATTGCCGTCCCCCACATGGCCCAGGATCGGCCCCTCAAGCGGCGAGGCCGCGATATCCGCCTGGGTCTCGCGCACCGCTTCGGCCAGTTTCGAGATCGGCACGCAGATGTCGGTGACAAGGGCGCGCGCGCCGGGCCGCAGCGCCAGGCAGGCGTAATAGGCCCTGTGGCGCATGTCCCACAGCGCGCGGCGTTCTTCGGCGCGGTCCGACCACTTGAACCCTTCGCCGCCGTGCTCGCCGGCAATCTAGCCAAACAGGGCGGCCTGTTCGGCAACCGCCGTGGGGGAGCCGTGAAACTCCACCAGCAGATGCGGCTTTTCCGGCATGTCGGCGCCCGCGTGCAGGTTGAAGGCCCGCGCCGTGGCCGCATCGACAAACTCGATACGCGCCATCTCCACGCCCGACTGGATGGTCTCGATCACCGCGTTCACCGCGCCCTCCATGTCGGCAAAGGCGCAGACCGCCGATGAAACCGCCTCGGGCACACCGTGCAGGCGCAGCGTCAGTTCGGTGATCAGCCCCAGCGTGCCCTCCGAGCCGACGATCAGCGCGGTCAGGTCATAGCCGGTCGATGACTTGCGCGCCCGGCTGCCGGTGCGGATCAGCCGCCCGTCGCCCAGAACCACCTGCAGCGCCATCACGCCGTCGCGCATGGTGCCATAGCGCACCGTCGTGGTGCCGCTGGCGCGCGTCGAGGCCATCCCCCCAAGGCTGGCATCCGCCCCCGGATCGACCGGAAAGAACAACCCGGTCGCGCGCAGCTCCCGGTTCAGCGCTTCGCGCGTCAGGCCGGGCTGAACCACGACGTTCATGTCCTCGGCATTGACCTGCAACACCTTGTTCATCCGCGCGAAATCCACCACCACGCCACCGCGCACCGCCAGCGATTGCGCCTCCAGCGAGGTGCCGGTGCCCCAGCCGACGACCGGGCAGCCTTCCTGCGCGCAGATTTCCACGATCCGGGCGACCTCTTCGGCGGTTTCGGGCCAGGCCACCGCATCCGGCGGGGCCGGGGCAAAATGCGTTTCGCTCGTGCCATGGGCGGCAAGATCGCCCTTGGAACGGCTCAGCCGATTGCCTAGAAACGATTGCAACCCGGCAAGTGCGGTGTCGATGCTCATGCGGCGCCTCCCTGTGGCCGGGTGCGAGCCTAGGCCATGCGGGCGGCCCGGGACAAGCGCGAAACCGGCCCGGCGAACAGGGACACCATGGCTGCGCCGAAAAAATCTCCGCTGACCAGTCTCTACGACGACATCAGATGCGCCTGCCGCGACGGGTTGCATGTGCTTCGTCGCGAGGGTCCGAGCCAGGTGCAGTTCTGGTTCATTGCGCTGTTTGTCGGCACGGCGGCGGGGTTTGCTGCCCTCGGGTTCCGGCTGGGCATCGCGGCGTTGCAAAAGGCGCTTTATGGCGCCGAAGACCTGCACAAGCTGCATACCTTCGCGCAAACCCTGCCGTGGTACTGGATCCTGGCCATCCCGATCCTGGGCGGGCTGGCGGTCGGGCTGATCCTGACCCGGTTCACCGATGACGGCTCGGTGCGCTCGGTGGCCGATGTGATCGAAGGCGCGGCGCTGCACGAGGGACGGGTCGAACTGAAGGAGGGCCTGGCCTCGGCCCTTGCCTCGTTGATCACGCTGTCGTCGGGCGGCTCTTCCGGGCGTGAGGGGCCGGTCGTGCACCTGGCGGCGGTGATTTCCACCTGGGTTTCGGACCGAATGAACGCCAGCGGCATCACCGCGCGCGACCTGCTGGGCTGCGCGGTTGCCGGCGCGGTGTCGGCCAGTTTCAACGCCCCGATCGCGGGCGCGCTGTTTGCGCTGGAAGTGGTGCTGCGCCATTTCGCCGTGCATGCCTTTGCCCCCATCGCCATCGCCTCGGTTGCCGGCACCCTGGTCAGCCGGCTGCAATTTGGCGACATCACCGAGTTTTCCCTGCCGGCCGATGGCGCGCTGCGGTTTTACGCCGAGTTGCCGGCCTTCATGATCCTTGGCCTGGTCAGCGGGCTGGTCGCCGTCATCCTGATGAAGTCGGTGTTCTGGGCCGACGACCTGGGCGACTGGGTGCAGGAGCGCACCCGCATGCCCGGCTGGCTGCGCCCGGCGGTGGCAGGCGCCATGCTGGGGGGGCTGGCCAATGTCTATCCGCATATCATCGGGGTTGGCTATGAAACCACCTCGGCCGCCTTGACCGGGCAGCTGGCGTTCTGGGCGGCGGCGGTGTTCGTCGTGGTCAAGATCATGGCCGTCGCGATCACCATGGCCGGGCGCATGGGGGGCGGCATCTTTTCGCCCTCGCTGATGGTGGGCGCGCTGGCCGGGCTGGCCTTTGGCCATGTCGCCACCGGCATCTTTCCCAACGCCTCGGGTTCGGAAACGCTCTATGCGCTGGCCGGCATGGGGGCGGTCGCGGCCGCGGTGCTGGGCGCGCCGATCTCGACCACGCTGATCGTCTTTGAACTGACCGGCGACTGGCAGACGGGGCTTGCGGTGATGGTGGCGGTGTCGCTGTCGACGGCGCTGGCCAGCCGGATGGTGGATCGGTCGTTCTTCCTGACGCTTCTGGAGCGCCGGAACGTCCACCTTGCCGCGGGGCCACAGGCCTACCTGCTGGCCACGGTGGGTTGCGGCCGTGTCATGCGCGCGAAGGACGACATGCCCGACGCCGATCTTGAAACCAGCTGGGAGCTGATCGAACAGGGGATCTACATCGACGGCAACGCCACGCTGGAACGCGCCATGCCGATCTTCGAGCGCGCCAATGTGCCGTACCTGCCGGTGGTGACGCTGGGCGGCGAGGATGAGCCGCCCGAGCTTTGGGGGGCGGTTTACCAGGTGGATGCGCTGAAAGCGTTCAACCGGAAACTGTCCGAAACCGCCGCCGAAGAGCATTCGTGAAACGCGCCGCTCCCCGGCGGTGCGCCTTGCGGCGCATTTTTATTCTTGTCGCCCCTGGCGGGGCGATATCCGCTCCGCTCGGGGGATATTTGTGAAAAGAAGAAGGGTCAGAGTTTCGATGTGGCGAGCTTGAGCCCCAGCGCGATGAACATGCCGCCCAGCACCCGGTCAAGCCAGACCCCGAACCGCGGCTTGCCGCGCAGCGCGGTGGTCAGCCGGTCGCCGGCCAGCACCAGAATCGGCTCGATGAAGGCGGCAACGACGATGATCAGGCTGCCGTGCAGGAACAGCTGTGCGGGGACCGGGCCGGCGCCGGCCACCACGAATTGCGGCAGGAAGGCGAGGAAGAAGATCGCCACCTTGGGGTTGAGGATGGCAATCAGCACGCCCTGCCGGAAGATCGCGCCAGAACCTGCCGCCGGGGCGTCGGTGTCGCCGACAAAACGGCCGCCGCCCGCGCGCAGCGCCTGGATGCCCAGCCAGATCAGGTAGGCCGCGCCCAGCCATTTCACCAGCGAGAACGCGATCGCCGAGGTGGCGAGGATCGCCGACAGCCCGATCGCCGCCGCCAGCACATGCACGAAGGCGCCGCTCCAGATGCCGAACATCGCGGCAAAGCCCGCCCGGCGCCCGCCGCTGACCGTGCGCCCCAGGATGAAGGCGATGTCGGGGCCCGGCGCCAGGTTCAGCAGAACCGCGGCGCTCAGGAAGGTTGTCCAGTGGAGGAGGGAGTAGTCAAATATGAAGTTTCCTCACTACCTTTTTGTTAAATGTCAAACCTTCTCGACCGTCGCCGAGATCGCC
>JALSJL010000110.1 GCA_026989405.1 Marinosulfonomonas sp.
TGTCGGGCCTACTGTCGGAATCTGGACCACAGTCTGTTTCCGAAAATTCGGAACAATTGGATTGGACAGCCAAAGCCCGCAGGCGCTATTTTTTCGCGAGGGCTGAAATCAAATGTTGAAAACTCGCGCGAAATATCACATCGGACAGATCGTCCGGCACCGGAAACACCCGTTTCGCGGTGTTGTCTTTGACGTGGATGCAAACTTTTCCAACACCGAAGAATGGTACAGGGCGATCCCGGAAGAGAGCCGCCCATCCAAGGACCAGCCGTTCTATCACCTGCTGGCAGAGAATGACAAAAGCTTCTACGTCGCCTATGTTTCAGAACAGAACCTGATCGCAGACTATTCCGGCAAGCCGGTCGAGCACCCGGACCTTCCCGACCTGTTCGGCGAATTTGAAGACGGTCTCTACCCGCTCCAGTTCCAGTTGAACTGACCGCGCGCAATCGGGCTCAGTAACCGATTGCGGCGCCGTCCTTGCGCGGATCCGATGCGCCGATCAGCACGCCGCGATCATGATCAATCATGATCGCCTGCGCGCCGCCAAGCGGGGTTTGCGGAACGGCAATGTCATGCCCCATGTCCGCCAGTTGCGCGACCACCTTGTCGCTGTAGCCGCGTTCCACCTGCAGCTTGCCATCGTCGAAAAATGACCGCGGACCGTCCAACGCTTCCTGCGGGTCCAGCCCGTAGTCCAACAGGTTGGTCAGCACCCGGACATGGCCCGTGGGCTGGTAGGCCCCGCCCATCACCCCGTAGGGCATGATGACACGCCCCCCCTTGCTCAGCATCGCCGGGATGATCGTGTGCAGCGGGCGCTTGCCGCCACCGGCTTCGTTCGGATGGCCGCGTTCAAGCGTGAAACCGGCCCCGCGGTTTTGAAACAGGATCCCGAACCTCTCCGAGGCCAGGCCCGAGCCGAAGCCGTGATAGATCGAATAGATCAGCGAAACCGCCATCCCGTCCTTGTCGACGACCGTCAGATACACCGTGTCCTTGTGGACATTCGCGCTGGCGGCATGGGCGCTTGGCATGGCGCGTTCGGGATCGATCAGCGCAGCCAGGGCCGCCGCGGTGTCTGGCGACAGCATGTGATCCAGCCGGGTGACATGGTCGGGGTCGGCGATGAACCGGTCGCGCGCGTCATAGGCCAGCTTGGTCGCCTCTGCCTCCAGGTGCGCGCGCGTTGCGCCGAACGGCTCAAGCGCTCCAAGATCGAAATGCGACAGGATGTTCGCCATCAGGATCGCCGTGGCACCCTGCCCATTCGGCGGGTGCTCGACCAGATCGACCCCCTTGTAGGCGCCCGAAATCGGCTGCGTGTAATCGCTTCGCGTCGCGGCGAAATCTTCCAGCGTGTGGCAGCCGCCCAATGCGTTCAGCGAGGCCACCATGTCCTGCGCCACGTCACCGGCATAAAACCCGTCGCGCCCCTCGCGCACGACGCGCCGCAGGACTTCGGCCTGTTGCCGGTGCGCAAAAAGGTCGCCGACCCCGGGGGCGCGGCCGTTCAGCAGGTAGTAGTCGCGCGCAACCCCCTGCAGCGTCCCGGCGACATTGCGCCAGTCAAAGGCGGTTCTGGGGGCGACGGGCACGCCGGCCTCTGCGTGGTGGATCGCCGGTGCGAGGCTGCGCGCCAGGCCAAGTCTGCCCCAGTCCTGCGACAGCCTGCAAAAGGCGTCGATTGCGCCGGGAACGGTCACCGCATGCGGGCTGCCCAACGGGATTTCGGAAAGACCCTCGGCGCGCAGTTTTTCACTGTCCAATGCCGCAGGTGCCCGGCCCGAGCCGTTGAGCGCGACGATCTTGTCCTCGCCCGCCGGTTTGAGCAGGGCAAACATGTCGCCGCCAATGCCGGTCGAGGCCGGTTCGCAAATGCCCAGCAGGACAGCTGCGGCGATGGCCGCATCGACCGCGTTGCCGCCTTCGCGCAGGATCGCGACGGCTTCTTGCGCGGCCAACGGGTTGGAGGTGGCGCACATTCCGTTCAGCGCCAATGTGATCGAACGGCCGGGCAGATGAAAATCGCGCATGAAAGCTCCCCCTGTTTTCAACGCCACGATACGAGCGCGCGCCGGAAAATCAATCAGTTGTTGGGGGCTGAAGTCCTCGGCGTTGCGCACTGGGTGGGGGCTGTTAAACGCAACGCCGAGGGAAGCTATATGCAGCTACCCGTTCATATTTGCCGTTCAATCTGGCCCGACTAAGGACCATTTGCGGCATTTTGGCGGCAAACCGGCCGATCGCGGGGTTTGAAGCGCGGATCGGCAGGAAAAAGGGAAACCGGTGTCCGGCAGCCGGGCAACGGCCCGCCCGCGGTCAATGCCGATGCCCCTGCGCCCCGGTCGATTCGTTCGTCGAGATGGAAAACGACAGGTGGTTCATCGTGCCGTCGCGCCAATAGCGCAAGTCAGATGTCAGACGATGGATCAACATCCAGCCAAACCCGCCTTCCGGCAACTGGTCACACGGAACATCCAGGTCGGGCTGTGCCCCCGAAGGGTGAACGCCAAGGGGCATCGGGCGGCCCCGGTCGCGAAAGTGGAAGTCCACCGTGCCGGCAGTTTCCGTCACCGCGACCTCGATCGGCTGACCGGCCCGGTCGTTGTAGGCATGCTCGATGATGTTGTTGATCACTTCGGCCATGACAATTTCAACGGTGCCGGCCACTTCGCTGTCTGGCGCAACGCCCTGAATGCCACGCAGGATCGTGTCAATGACTTCACCAACGGTGAAAGCGTTGCTTTCAAAATGCAGGTGGAATGCGGCACGTTCCCCCGGAAGCTGGCGTTCGTTCACTGAGTTCTCGCTTAGAATGATCTCAACCCGATTTTCGCAGTTCGCCGACAGCGCTGGCGGCGTCGTCGTGAATGGCGAAGATGCTGTCCATCCGCGTCAGGCGGAAGACCTTGTCAACGGTCGGCGACAAGGCCGCCAGTTCCAGTTGCAGCCCGTTTTCCAGTTGTTTCATGGCCGCAACCACGGCCCCAAGCCCGCTGCTGTCAATGAAGTCCACCTGGTTGAGATCGAGCACGATCCGCCCGCGCGCATCCCGTGTCAGTTCGCGCATCGCATCCTTGAACTGAATCGCAACAGCGGCGTCAATTCGCCTGGCCTTGACCGTGATCACCAGGACGTCGTCAATTTGTTGCGGCTGCAATTCCATATCAATTCTCCCACATTTCAATGATGCGAAGCTAGACGCCAATGGTTACCATTCGGTATGCCCAAGTGGCGGATCAACCTGGAGAGATCAGATGAAAGACGTTTTCATTGCCGGTGCGGCGCGGACACCCATGGGGGGGTTGCAGGGCGTTTTTTCCGATGTTCCGGCAGCCGAGCTTGGCGGCGCAGCCATTGCAGGGGCCGTTGCCGACGCCTTCGCGCCCACGGAGCGGATCGAAGAGGTTCTGATGGGCTGCGTCCTGCCTGCCGGTCAGGGCCAGGCGCCGGCCCGTCAGGCCGGATTTGCCGCGGGGCTCGACGACCAGGTGCCCGCGACCACGCTCAACAAGATGTGCGGTTCGGGCATGAAAACCACGATGATGGCCTTTGATGCGGTTGCCCTTGGTCAGGTTGACATGATCGTGGCCGGCGGCATGGAAAGCATGACGCGCGCGCCATACCTTTTGCCGGGCATGCGCAGCGGTGCGCGGCTGGGGCATGGTCAGGTCCAGGACAGCATGTTCCTCGACGGGCTGGAAGACGCCTATGACAAGGGCCGCCTGATGGGCACATTTGCCGAAGATACGGCCGAGAAATACCAGTTTACCCGCGAGGCGCAGGACGCCTACGCGATCCGCTCGCTGGAACGCGCGCTTGCGGCGCAGGAAAACGGCGGTTTCGCGCGCGAGATCGTGCCGGTGACCGTGCACACCCGGCGCGGCGATATCGAGGTCGGCGCGGATGAACAGCCCGCCAAGGCGCGCCCCGAAAAAATTCCCCGGCTGAAACCGGCCTTCCGCGAAGGCGGGACGGTGACGGCGGCCAATTCCTCGTCGATCTCCGACGGCGCGGCGGCGCTGGTGCTGGCTTCGGCCGGCTCGGGCCTGAAGCCGCGTGCGCGCATTCTCGGCCATGCGAGCCACGCACAGGCCCCGGCCTGGTTTTCGACCGCCCCGATCCCGGCGGCGCAGAAACTGCTCGACCGCATCGGCTGGACAAAGGACGATGTCGACCTGTGGGAAGTCAACGAAGCCTTTGCCGTCGTGCCGATGGCCTTCATGCATGACATGGGCATTGCCCCCGACATCATGAACGTGAACGGCGGCGCCTGCGCGCTCGGCCACCCGATCGGGGCCTCCGGGGCGCGCATCATCGTGACCTTGCTGAACGCGCTCGAGGCGCGCGGGCTGAAACGTGGTGTTGCGGCCATCTGCATCGGCGGCGGTGAGGGCACGGCCATCGCCATCGAACTGGTCTGATGGACTATCCGGCACTGGCGGTGCGCATCGCGGCGCTGACCGA
>JALSJL010000111.1 GCA_026989405.1 Marinosulfonomonas sp.
ACCGCGATGGTGCCGCCGGCAAGTTCCTGGCTGAGGTTGCGCCGCGACAAGACCGATATGCCAAGGCCCGCCATCACCCCTTGTTTGATGGCTTCGGACGAGCCAAGTTCCATGAACGGGCGAATGCTCACGCCGTGCTCGGCAAACAGTCGTTCGGCGGCCTGGCGTGTGCCCGATCCGGGCTCGCGCACCAGGAATTTTTCCTCGGCCAGCCGGGTCATGGCAATGGCGCGCTCCGCCGCCAGCGGGTGGCCCGGCGGTGCGACCACCACGATTTCATTGCCGATGAACGGATGGGCCTCGACCGGCAACTCATGCGGGGCCTGCCCCATGATCAGCAAATCGTCCTCGTTGGCGCGCAGCCGGCGCAAGACGTTCTGGCGGTTGGTCACAACCAGTTGCGGCACAACCTGCGGATGACGCTCGACAAATGCGCCCAGAAGCGATGGCATGAAATAGATCGCCGAAGTGATCACGCTGATGCGCAGCTCGCCACGCACGACGCCGCGCGACTGGGACGCAAAATCGTTGAGCGCCGACATCCGGCCAAGCACATCCACCGCCGCCTGGTATACTTCGCGCCCCGCCGCCGTCGGGTGAACCCTGCCCGCGACCTGTTCCACCAGCGGCAACTGCAACGTGTCGCACAATTTTCTGATCTGCATCGAAACGGTCGGTTGCGTCAGGTTCAGTGCTTCCGCCGCGCGGGTAAAACCACCAAGGCGCACGACGGTTTCGAAAATCTGAAGCTGGCGCAGGGTGATACCCTGAATGAACAGGTTGCCCGCCGTGTCATGTGTCGTGTCATGGGTCGCGCCATGTATAGACATATATCTATGCTCTGAATAGAAACTATCGATTTTGGTTTATAGCCGGAGCTTGCCATACTGTCCAGCAGCGGCACCTTTGTGCCGCCACGAATTCAAACGATGCGAAAGGCAAGGGAGAACCATGGCCAAGTCATACAAAGCAGGCGTGAAGGACTACCGCGATACATATTGGGAGCCCGACTACACACCCAAGGACAGCGATATCCTGGCATGTTTCAAGATCACGCCGCAGGCCGGCGTGCCACGCGAAGAAGCCGCAGCCGCTGTCGCGGCCGAAAGCTCGACCGGCACCTGGACAACTGTCTGGACCGACCTTCTGACCGACCTTGACTACTACAAGGGCCGTGCCTACGCGATCGAGGATGTGCCGGGCGACGATGATGCCTTCTTTGCCTTCATCGCCTACCCGATGGGCCTGTTTGAAGAGGGCTCGGTTGTCAACGTCTTCACCTCTCTTGTGGGCAACGTGTTCGGCTTCAAGGCTGTGCGTGGCTTGCGGCTGGAAGACGTGCGTTTTCCGCTCTGGTTCGTGACCACATGCCTCGGCCCGCCGCATGGCATCTATGTCGAACGCGACCTGCTCGACAAATACGGCCGCCCGCTCCTGGGGTGCACCATCAAGCCCAAACTGGGTCTTTCGGCCAAGAACTATGGCCGGGCCGTCTATGAGGTTCTGCGCGGCGGCCTCGACTTTTCCAAGGACGACGAAAACGTGAATTCGCAGCCCTTCATGCGCTGGCGCGACCGGTTCCTGTTCTGTCAGGAGGCCATCGACAAGGCCGAAGAAGAGACCGGCGAAAAAAAGGGTCACTACATGAACGTGACCTCAGCGGACGTCGAAGAGATGTACAAGCGCGCCGAGTTTGCCAAGGAAGTTGGCTCCAAGATCGTCATGTCCGACTATCTGACAATGGGCTGGGCCGCGCATCAGTCGTTGGCCAGGTGGTGCCGCGACAACGGCATGTTGCTGCATGTGCACCGCGCCATGCATGCCGTGATGGACCGCAGTCCGACCCACGGCATCAACTTCCGCGTCTTTGCCAAGATGCTGCGCCTGCTGGGGGGTGATCACCTGCATTCGGGCACGGTTGTCGGCAAACTCGAGGGCGACCGCCAGGCCACCCTGGGCTGGATTGATCTGCTGCGCGACAAATACATCAAGGAAGACCGTTCCCGCGGTATCTTCTTTGATCAGGACTGGGGCCAGATGCCGGGCGTCTTCCCGGTGGCTTCGGGCGGTATCCACGTCTGGCACATGCCGGCGCTGGTGTCGATTTTTGGTGACAACTCGGTGCTGCAGTTCGGTGGCGGCACGCTGGGTCACCCCTGGGGCAACGCAGCCGGTGCTGCGGCGAACCGGGTGGCGCTGGAAGCCTGCGTCAAGGCCCGCAACGAGGGCCGTGACCTGGAAAAGGAAGCCAAGGACATCCTGACCAAGGCCGCCAAGCACAGCCCCGAGCTCAAGATCGCCATGGAAACATGGAAAGAGATCAAGTTCGAGTTTGACACAGTCGACAAGCTTGACGTTCAGCACCGCTGATCTGCACGCCTGAGAAAAAGGAACACCATCATGAGCGACATACAAGACTATCCTTCCCGCCTGTCAGATCCGAATTCGCGCAAACTGGGCACGTTTTCCTATCTGCCGCCAATGACCGATGACGAGATTCGCAAACAGGTTGACTATATCGTCAAGCAGGGCTGGAACCCCGGCATCGAACACACAGAGCCGGAAAACGCCGACCTGACCTATTGGTATATGTGGAAACTGCCGATGTTCGGGGAAACCGACGTTGATGCGATCCTTGCCGAAGTGCAGTTGTGCCGCAAATCGAACCCCGGCAATCATGTGCGGCTGATCGGCTACGACAACTTCAACCAGACCCAAGGCACCGCGATGCTGGTGCACCGGGCCGAAATCAAGGCCTAGGCCAGTTTGGCGGGGCTGCTGCCGGCGGCCCCGCCACTTTCAGATTTCCAAGAAAAATGAGCCCGGACATGCCTGACGCCAGCACCCCTGCCGCCAACGACTACCTGGTTGGACAAGAGCCGTATTACAAACCCGTAGCCGACGAGGTCGAGCGCTACCAGGCCGCCTATGACGTGCGCATGCCGGTGATGCTCAAGGGGCCGACGGGCTGCGGCAAGTCGCGGTTTGTCGAATACATGGCCTGGAAGCTCAGGCGCCCGCTGATCACGGTGGCCTGCAACGAGGACATGACCGCCGCCGATCTGGTGGGCCGCTTCCTGCTGGATATCAACGGCACGAAATGGCAGGACGGCCCGCTGACCACGGCCGCGCGCAT
>JALSJL010000112.1 GCA_026989405.1 Marinosulfonomonas sp.
GTGAGACAGTTCGGTCCCTATCTGCCGTGGGTGTAGGATACTTGAGAGGAGTTGCCCCTAGTACGAGAGGACCGGGGTGAACGATCCACTGGTGGACCAGTTGTCATGCCAATGGCAGTGCTGGGTAGCTATGATCGGAAAGGATAACCGCTGAAGGCATCTAAGCGGGAAGCCCCCCTCAAAACAAGGTATCCCTGAGGACCGAGGTAGACCACCTCGTCGATAGGCCGGAGATGTAAGCGCAGCAATGCGTTCAGTTGACCGGTACTAATTGTCCGATAGGCTTGATTTGATCCAGTAAAAGCTAGGCTTTTGCAGATCGAAGCATTTACTACACCACGAATACAAGATTTACGCGATTTGTACTGATGTTGGGTTTCTTTCTCGGTTTGGTGGTCATAGCGCAAGTGAAACACCCGATCCCATCCCGAACTCGGCAGTTAAGCACTGTAGCGCCGATGGTACTGCGTCTTAAGACGTGGGAGAGTAGGTCACCGCCAAACCTAGTAAGAAACCCTGAGAAGTATCTCTCGACACGATGTTCGATACGGAAATGCCGCCCCTTGGGCGGTTTTTTTGTGGGGCGGAACCGTGATGATTTTCCGAGTTCCTGAGATTCGCTCAAGAACCGAGGCTTATCACTATACCATGTTTGAGAATCCCAATCCTGGCTTGTAATTTCGTTTTATGTTCAGCTACTCTGCCGAACGAGCATTGAATAAATCCGGGGCAAGCAATGGTAAGATTTTTTATCGTGCTACTTTTTCTGACAGGCCTGTCAGGCTGCTATGTGAGCAATGAAAAAATCATTTCCGATGAAGAAAGCATTCAATTGGAACGAAATCTGGATGGTAGGCTGATTTACGCTAGTGGGGAACGTCTAAGTCTGAAAAGAGCAGGGGAGGGTAAGGGGGAGGACACGATACCCTACCGCACAGACGAAAACGGTCGTTTATTTATCGATGGCTATGCAGCCAGCCTGGCCGAGATCGATGGCCGGTTCCAGTTGCTGCAAATCGACATTGATTTGGACAGTTTTTATTACTTTGTTATCCGGATGAGGAGCAAGGAAGTCGAGGTGTTCACGATAGATGAAGCCTTTTTCTTGAAGGCCGCTTTAGCGCTAGGATTGACCGCAGAAGAAGCGCTAACACCAGAGATGGCGTCCGAGGTAACAGCGATAATGGAAATGCTGAAAGAGGTCACAGAGGTATGGGGAATAGAAGACATAAAAGCGGTTGGCAGTATTTTGAAGCGCGCTGACATTGACGAAGTTGATATTGACGGAGCTGACGATACCGAAAAAGCGAAAATTTGGTTCATGGCTCAGGCTGTTGTCGCCATCGAGGCGGAAAGACCCGATTTGATTAATGTCTCTTCGACATATTCGATTGGAAGTGTTGCCGATGCGGTGGACAGGCTGAAAACCTTGGCTACATCCGGGGATACCGAAGCAATAATCAAACTGGCCCGGATTTATGCCGAAGGAGATGGAGTCAGGAAGAGCATCAGGAAAAGCGAGAAGTGGTACCGGAAAGCCATAGCATTGGGGAGCAGCGACGCGGCGATGGCTTTGGCCACAGCCTATGAAAAAGGCAGCGATGGTTTTCGAGTAAATCTCGGCAAAGCGGCTGAGCTTTACTATACGGCTGCTTCGCTAGGTAGTTCTAACGCACGAAAAAAATACCTTGAGCTGGAACCCAAATACTTACCGGCAAACCAATGTATAGGGCTAAAAAGAGACTCTACTCAAAACTATATTGAGGTCTACAACATTTGCTCTGAAAAGTTGGTGTTTTTAGTTTGCACCAAAAGTAAAACCCAAGCGGTTGTGGACTTGCTGCTGGGGTCAAATCCGAAAGATGATGGCGGTTTATTCACAAGTTCCTTCGACTGCAAAAGCTATCAACCGAACGGAAAAGGATTTGTGGCTCAGTTTCTCTTTTCCGGACCAAGATCAAGCGGGTTGGTCGATCTTGTTGCACCTGGTTTATACAAGGTATCAGCTGACCGCCTGAACCCTGATCACCGACCTTTCCCGGATTGAGCAAGCCGTAGGGTGGGCATTCGGCCCACCATCTTCAAAACAGAGCGTCACGGCTGGCGCAGTCGCCCCCCAACACGCCCCGCCCGGCATCGCCGGGCAGCGCCCGGACCTCCCCCGCGGGGAGGGCGCCTGGCACCCACCCCGAGGTCCGGGAACTGCCCTCTGCTTCAATGAAAGCAATCGACATGCCCGGTGCTCAAACCGCCAACGGCGGCCGCTACCAGTCCCGGGGGCAGCCTTGCGGATTTGGCACTGTCAAAGACCTTTCCCAATTTTGTCATGCGACGACCGCTCCTTGGGTTTGATCTGTGAATAGCGGGATCATGTTCACGAATTTTCGGGTTACCCACCGGGTCGGGGCGATATGGCGCAGGCGAGCGGCGGCCAGGGTCAGGCAGGGCTTGCCGTCCGGAATTGCGCGCCTCGTCGATCTGAATAACTTCTCCCATCCCTTTTGGCCTCTCGTCTTCGTCCTGTTCAGTTGCTGCCCAAATTTTGCCCGTTTGGTGTGCTACCGCGAAGAACCAAGTCAGCGAGACGTGCGGAGGCTCAAAGTGGAAACGGACGAGCAATATCACCAGACCCGCCAAATGGTCTTGCCAGCCGGATCGGGCAGGCAGGTCGGGCGGACGAATGGCCATCCGATACCTGTCGCCCAGATTTATGAATTGAAGCCTGCGGTGTCTGCTCACGAAGACTCTGCCGTCCGCAAAATGGAACGGCTGAAACGTCGAATTCTGCACCTTGTTCCCAAACCGACAAAAGGCGCAGCCCACGACCCGTTTGCCGAACGGCTCGCACGTCTGCGCTAGAGCCTTGAGAGCGAGTTCGAAGCTTGTCGCCGACCCTGGCGACAGTCTATCGCCCTTCAGGCATTCTGATGCCCAGGGTCTGCCGCTAGATACAGGCCTCAAACAGAGCGCGCGTGTTTTCCGGTGTCATCTCGACCGGGTTCCCGCCAACGCTCGGGTCTTGTAGCGCCATTTCGACCAGTTCTTCGATCCGGTCGTTGCCAACGCCAAGCTCGCGCAGCTTGTCAGGCACACCCAGATCGGCCCTCAGTTTCAGCACGTAGTCAAAGAACCCGTCGAACCCGCCCCCAATTCCCAGATAGTCGGCGGCCCGCGCGATGCGGTCTTCTATTTCGGGGCGGTTCATTTTCAGAACCGGCGGGATCACCACCGCGTTGGTCATGCCGTGATGCGTATTGTAGACGGCTCCGATCGGGTGGCTGAGAGCATGCACCGCCCCCAGCCCCTTCTGGAAGGCCACCGCACCCATCATCGCCGCCGCCATCGTCTTTCCTCGCGCTTCGATGTTGGTGCCGTCCCTGGCCACGATCGGCAGGTTTTCCTTGACCAGCCGCATGCCTTCCAGCGCGATCCCCTGGCTCATCGGGTGAAAATGCGGAGAACTGTAGGCCTCAAGGCAATGTGCAAAGGCATCCATGCCGGTGCCGACTGTGATCACAGGCGGCATGCCGACGGTCAGTTCCGGGTCGGCGATGACAATGCTGGGCAGAACCCTGGGGTGAAAAATGATCTTTTTCACATGGGTCTCGCTATTTGTGATCACAGACGCGCGCCCGACCTCTGATCCGGTGCCGGCCGTGGTCGGCACGGCGATGATCGGCGCGATTGCATCGGCATCGGCGCGTGTCCACCAGTCGTCCACGTCCTCGAAATCCCATACCGGTCGGCTTTGCCCGGCCATGAAGGCAACCATCTTGCCAAGGTCCAGCCCCGAGCCGCCACCAAAGGCGATCACCCCATCGTGCCCGCCGGCCCGATAGGCGGCGACCCCGGCCTCGAGGTTCTTTTCGTTCGGGTTCGGGTCAACGTCCGAGAACATCGCGCGGCCCAATCCAGCCTTTTCCAGCAGATCCAGCGTGTTCTGCGTGATCGGAAGGTCTGCCAGCCCCTTGTCGGTGACCAGCAGCGGCTTCTTGATCCCGGCTTGTGCGCAGGCGTCAGCAATCTCGCAAATGCGCCCGGCACCAAAGCGTATCGCGGTGGGGTAGGACCAGTTGGCAGTAAGTGTCATGGGTATCACCCCCTATTTGAGCTTTTTCAGATGGTAGGACTTGGGCCGCGTCAGGTTGTGGTAGCCGATCACCGACAACCCACCGCCGCGCCCGGTGTTCTTGCAGCCGGTCCAGCACAAGCCCGGATCGACATAGTCGGCGCGGTTCATGAAGACCGTGCCGGTCTCCAGTTCATCGCCAATGCGTCGGGCGCGTTCCATGTCGTTTGTCCACAACGACGCCGTCAGCCCGTATTCACTGTCATTCATCAGGCGGATCGCCTCGGCATCGTCCTTGACCGGCATGATGCCGACGACCGGGCCAAAGCTTTCATCCCGCATCAGCCGCATCGAATGGTCCACATCCACCAGGATCTGGGGCAT
>JALSJL010000113.1 GCA_026989405.1 Marinosulfonomonas sp.
CTTGCCGGTGTCCACCGGTGCACCGGATATCCACATCGGCCAGACCTTGCTCAGGCGCCTTGATGTTATTCTGGATATCGCGTGTTGGCTCATTCAGCGGCCCCCGGCGCATTCGGCCCGCGAACCGGCGCCTCCAGAATATATTGCCATGGGGCAGGCAGATCATGGGCCTGATGGGCCTCGATGATCACCGGGCCTTTGCACTTGAACGCTTTTTCCAGTGCCCGTCGCAGTTCGTCCGGGTTTTCGGCCTTCATCGCCGTGGCCCCGAAGCTTTCGGCGAATTTCACAAAATCCGGGTTGCACAGGTCAGAGGCAATGAAGCGACCGTCAAACCATTCTTTCTGCTGGCGATAGACATTGGCATAGCGGTTGTCGTTGAACACCACGGTGACCAGGTTGATCTGATACTCCACCGCCGTCGCCAGTTCCGTGGCGGTAAACAGGAAACCGCCATCCCCTGATACGCTGACCACCGGGCGTGTCGGATTGGCGACTTTCACGCCAAGTGCTGTTGCGAAACCATAGCCAAGCGTGCCCTGAAACCCGCAATTCACATGGCTGCGCGGGTGATAGATCGGCAGGCCAAACCACGACGTGAACCCGACCTGGGTAATCTCATCGCAGAAAATCCCGTCTTCGGGCAACACATCGCGGATGGCCTTCAGATAACCCATTTGCGGGCCGACATTGGCAGTCATCTCGGCATGCAGTTCGGTTTTCAGCCTGGTCAGTTCGTCCTTGCGTGAAGCCGGGCGGACCTTCATCGCGCTGTCTATCATCGGGATGATTTCCTGCAGACTTGCCCTGGCATCACCATGCAGGGCCACAGCCGGGGCCGCGTAGCGATCAAATTCCCGGGCATCGATGTCCAGACGGATAATCTTGATATCCTTGTCCAGTCCCCAATACAGCTGCGGGTATTTCAGGCGTGTGCCAATGGCAAAAACCACATCGGCATCTTTCCACAAGCGCCGGCCGGCCGGGAACACCTGCGCATGGTAGTCGCGGTCGTCCATGACGCCGCGCCCGGATCGAAAACAGGTCACGGGCGCTTCGACAAGACGCGCCAACCGGTTGACTTCTTCGGACGCATTCATCGCACCGCCGCCGACATAGATCAGCGGGCGTCTTGCACCGGCAAGTAGCCGGGCGGCTTCAGCCAACAGGCCGGAATCCGCAGCCACCGGTCCCGGCAATTTTGCTGCCGTGCAGGGCAACGCCGAAGTTTCGGCCCCCATCACATCCTGCGCCATTTCCAGATGCACCGGACCGGGGCGTCCGGTCTGCATCTGCACGAATGCCTCGTTGATCATCTGCGGTGCCGCGTGGGGTGTTGTGATCCGCTCGGCATGTTTCAACAGGCTGCGCATGGTGGCCAGCTGATCCGGCAATTCGTGCAGGTAACCGCGACCTGTTCCGATACCGTCACTGGGTATCTGGCCGCTCAGGCTCAAGACCGGTGCATTTGCCGCCCATGCTGTCGACAATGCCCCCATGGCGTTCATTATCCCGGGTCCGGGAACCACCGAAAACACGGCGGGTTTGCCGGTGGAACGGGCAGCACCAAAGGCCATGTAGGCGGCGCCCTGTTCGTGGCGCGTGCGAATGATATTCAGGTTGCCGCTGCTGCGCTGAATTGAATCGAACAGGTTATCCAGCTGCCCGCCGGGCAGGCCGAACATGGTTTTCACGTCATTTGCAATCAGTGACTCCACAAGGCCGTCGGCCCCGCTGCGCCGCGCGCTGGTATTTTCTTGATCAACGTGCTTCATGATTTCCTACCAGGGATTGGGTGTCGGGTGATCAACGCCAGTCGCCGCCGTTGATGATGGGTCTTCCTTGGGCGCAACGGCCAGGCTTTTCAGCCCGAACCAGATGACGCTGGGGCGCAGCAGGGATCTGAAAATCATCCGCACGTCGCGTGGCCCCATAACCGCCCGCGTGGGCATTGCATCGCTTTCCGAGTTCTCCATCACCAACGCCCCATCCTGCACATGCAGGCGGGCGATGGTGATATCCATGTCAGCGATGGGAGTCGTCACACGCATGGATCAGTCTTTCCTCAAGGCGCCGCGATCCTGCGCGCCTTCGATCCGCGACTTCAGCAGATCGGAATGTTTCATGCCCGTCTTGTCGAACGGCATGACGAATTGCCCGCGCTCATACATCCGGTCCATGCTTTCGTAGGCCCCGGTCATCTTGTGGGCCAGATTGCGTGGCGGGTTGCCGGAGGGAAACAGGTTCGGCGGATAATTCGGGTTTTCGTAGATCTGCCGGAACGCTTCGGTGCGCACGTCCACCCACATGTTGTGATTGATGCGGGTGCGGTGTTCGCGCAGCGCCTCAATATCAATGGTCGCGGCCAGCACCTGTTCCTGTGGATAGGGTGCCTTGCGCATCATCATGCCGGTATAGTCGATGGCAAAGGAATTCCCGGCGCAGAAGGCCTTGGGATAATATTTGTAATCCACCGTGCCCCAGTTTGAACCCAGCAAATACGCCATGTTGTCATGGGCGCGGGTGCGGCGGCTGAATTCCCAGAAATCCCAGGGCGCGGACACGCCCTCGACTTCCTGCAGGGCGACCGGGTGGCAGATCACTTCGACCCCGTTGAAGCCAAGCGCCCGGCTGACCTCGGGCGTGGCGCCATCATGGCAGGTCATGCAGCCCAGTTTGCCGATTTCGGTATCAATGACCGGGAAGATATCCTTGATGTCGCCGCCAAAGACTTCGCGGTATTCGTCCCACATGTCGTGGGGCGACGTGCCCAGCCCGATCGAGGCTGGCACATGGTATTTGTGATAGCGCAGCTCGACCCCGCCAGGCCCCAGAATGAACGCGGTGTTGAACCAGCGGTCGGGGAATTCCCTGACCTTTTCCACCAAACCACCACCGGCGATGTAAAGATTGTATTCCCTGCACTTGTCGATCAGCGCCATGATTTCCGGATCTTCGAATGTGATGGCCTTTTTCATGAAATCATCCAGGCCGTGTTCACCCTTGCCCGGCGTTGTCACGCCTTGCAGAAAATATTCCGGGAACACCACCAGGCGCACCGGCACTTCCCAGTAATAGCCAACACCAAAGTCGATCAGGTCGATGGCGCGTTGCAGATTTCGCTTGATAGCGTCGCGATCATTGGCCACCTCGACATGGGGCTGCATGACCAGGGCCGTGTATTTTTCAATGGGTTTGCGCATGGTATTCCTAGCTTAACGGACGATGTGGCATGCCGAAGTCACGCAGCATGACATTTGCGGTGATGGTGCCCATTGCGGTGATGCCACCGCCGGGGTGGCAGCTTGGCCCCGTCATATAAAGCTTGCGAATTGGAGACTTGTATTGCGAGAAGCCCGGCAGCGGGCGGAAATAGCCCATCTGTGACAACAGCCGCTCGCCCCCGGTTGTGCTGCCACGCACGAAGGCCGGGTTGGCTTCTTCCAGGCTGACCCCGGTTTCGAAATACCGGCCCAGGATGTTGCTGTCATCCATGTTGGTCGTGTATCGGCGCAGCACTTTCAGCAGCACGTTTTCGGTATAATCCTCGATGATGTCATCCCAGCTGCGGCCATCTGACAATTTGCTGGGCACGAAGGTATCGAGGATCAGCGTGTGCTTTCCGTCAGGGGCGCGGGTCGGGTCCAGCTTGGTCCAGCCGGCAGACCAGAGAAACGGATTGGTCGGCGGCTTGCCCATCAGGATTTCGGCATATTGCACATCAATATCGTGCAAGGTGCCAAAGATGCGATGGAATGCACAGGCGTCCATTTCCGCACCGTTCTTGTATTTTGGCAGTTCGTTCAACGCCAGATGCACGCGGGCAATCGACACGGTGCCATAGGAAAAGTTTTCACAGGCCTTGATGAATTCCGGGTCCAGATGCCTGGGGTCCGTGCAATCCTGAAACGAAACCTTCAGCCCCAGCCCCGTGACAACGCCCATGCTGGCCTTGATCTCTTCGCCCGATTGCAAGCGCAGACCCGTGCAGGTGTTGTTGTCGTCCACCATGAACTTGTCGACCGGCGCCTCGGTGCGAACCACGCCATCGTGATCCTCGATATACCGCGCCAACGCCGTCGGCAGCATCATGCTGCCTCCTTCCGGAATGGCCGCGCCATAGGTGTGAATGCCGGGAATCAGGATATAGAATGACTGCCCCGTGGCCTCGGTGTCCGGGAATATCTGCGGCGCCAGCGCCCAACCCAGGATGAATGCTCTTACGGTGTCGTTTTCGAAGTTCTGCATCACGAACTGGCGCGATGACAGGTTGAATTCCTTCAGCTTCAACAGGCCCTCATAGCTGCCCTCAAGCGCAGCTGTCATTGCCGCCGGTTTTGAAGGGGGCGAAAACATGCCCTTGATGAACCCGTCGCGGATTTCGGCCCATTTGCTGTAAATCTCGCGATAGCGATCCGCGTCTTT
>JALSJL010000114.1 GCA_026989405.1 Marinosulfonomonas sp.
AAGAGACCTTTGGAACAGAAAACTTTGTTTCGTTGATTACCATGAAAACTACCGGCGGACTGGGGAGTGGCGGACTAAAAAGTGTGAGCGACTATCTGATTTGGTTCGCCAAAGACCGGCGCTCGATAAAACTGAGAAAATCACTACTTGAGAAGCGTCAAGGGGTCGGTTCTTCTACTGGTCAAAGATATGACAATGCATTCGAACCTGAATTTGCAAAATTCCGCCCACTAACAAAGGAAGAGCGCATAGACGCACATCGGATCAGTGAACAAGTACGCACTTTCCGGTACGATAATTTGGCTTCTTCAGGATATACAACTTCATGTATGTTTCCATTTGATCACGAAGGCAGGTCTTATGATGCAGGGGGCCGAAGAAGCTGGAAAACGAACACCACTGGAATGGCTCGACTGGCTAAGTCACAACGATTGGCTAGCACTGGTAAGAGCGTTCAGTACCGCCGTTATCTTATGGATTATCCGTGCTTTGAGGCTACAAACATTTGGACAGACTTGGCTGTTAGAACTGACAAGCAGTACGTTGTTGAAACGGCGACATCCGCCATTCAGCGCTGCCTGCTGATGACCACCGATCCCGGTGATTTGGTGCTTGATCCCACCTGCGGCTCGGGCACCACTGCTTTTGTCGCTGAAAAATGGGGGCGGCGCTGGATCACCTGCGATACCTCGCGCGTGGCGATCACGCTGGCCAAGCAGCGGTTGATGACCGCCAGCTTTGATTATTTCGCGCTGAAATATCCGCATGAGGGGCTGAAGGGCGGGTTTGATTATGAAACCGTGCCGCATATCACCCTGAAATCCATCGCCAACAACCCCGACATCGACACGATCTATGACGAAGATCACCCGAAGATCGAAGCGGCGCTGGCCGAGCTGAACGCCGCCCTTTCCACCACGCCACCCACCCCCTTCAAACCCGCCCAAGGCGTGCGCAAGGGGCAGGAGGTGACCTTTGCCAATGGCGAGACCCTGCATGAATGGGAGGTGCCGTTTGATTGGCCCGAAAACTGGCCCGAGGCCGCGCGAGCGGGGTTTGATGCCTTTCACACAGCCCGCCAAGCCATGCAGCGGCGCATGGATCAGAGCATTGCCGACCACGCCGATCAGGAAACGCTTTATGACAAGCCGCGCATCGACAAGAACAAACTGCGCATCACCGGCCCGTTCAGCGTCGAGGCCGTGCCCGCGCCCACCGTGCTGTCGCTCGATGAAAACTACGCCCCGGACGAGGCCGATGAAAGCATCGCCCGCTCGGGCGAAACCTCGCGCCAGTCCATGTGGCGCGACGAGCTGCTGAAAACCGGCGTGCGTGCCAAGGGCGGGGCACTGATCAATTTTGCCGAGTTCGAAATCCTGCCCGAGCTGAAATACATCCACGCCACCGGCTCTATCGCCGACACGGGCGAGCGGGTGGTGGTCAGCTTTGGCCCCGAGCACGCGGCATTGGAGCAGCGGCAGGTGGAGCTGGCGCTAAGCGAGGCCGAAACCCTGCGCCCAGCGCCCAAGTTCATCCTGTTTTGCGCCTTCACCTTTGACCCCGAGGCCGCCAAGGACATCGACGAGGTGAAATGGCCCGGCGTAACCCTGCTGAAGGTGCAGATGAACACCGACCTGCTGACCGAGGATTTGAAGAAGAAGCGCGCCAGCAACCAGTCCTTCTGGCTGATGGGCCAGCCGGATGTGGAGCTGCGGCGGCTTGAGGATGGCATGTGGCAGGTCGAGGTCAACGGCTTTGACTATTTCGACCCGCGCAAGGGCGATGTGGTGTCGGGCGGCAAAAAACAGATCGCCATGTGGTCGCTGGACACCGATTACGACCAGCGTTCCCTAATGCCGCATCAGGTGTTCTTCCCCATGGCCGATGCCAAGGGCGGCTGGAACCGGCTGAAGAAAACCGTGCGCGCCGAGCTGGACGAGGATTTGCTGGAGGCGTTTCATGGCACCGTGTCGCTGCCGTTTGAGGCGGGGGATAACAACCGGGTCGCTGTGAAGATCGTCGATGATCGCGGGATTGAATCCCTCAAGATCATCCCGCTTGAGGGTTAGCCATGTCACTAATCATCAACACGCCTTACGTCTGCCCCGCCCAGCATTGGGTGGATAAAGTTGGCGGCACGCTGGAGATCAAACCCGAGCGCCGCCCCGCCAGCTATGAGGTGTTTGACGCCCGCAACAACACCAAACGCACCGAGGTGCTGGGCAACGTCAACACCATCCGCGCCCGGGTGGACCAGTGGCGCAAGGACGGCTGGCCCGGCGTGACCATCGTGACACGCAAATTGCTGGAGCACTGGCATGATGGCGATGTGCGGCAATACCCGTTCTATTTCTGCCAGCTGGAGGCCATCGAAACCCTTATCTGGTGGGTTGAAGGCGCGGAAGGTTACAAGCAGGGCATCGCCATTCCCGGTGACGGCGGCGCGTGGGAGCGGCTGTGCAACAAGATGGCCACCGGTGCCGGCAAGACCACGGTTATGGCGATGATCATCACCTGGCAGGTGCTGAACGCGCTGACCTACCCCAAGCGCAACAAGGATTTCAGCCGCGCGGTGTTCATTGTCGCCCCGGGGCTGACGGTTAAGGAGCGCTTGCAGGTGTTGCAGCCCTATGAGGGCAGCTATTACGACGAATTCAATCTCTGCCCTTCCGAGGCCTTGCGGCAAAAGCTCAATCAGGCTGAAATCCTGATCGAGAACTGGCACACACTAATGCCGTTGAAGGAGATTCAGCGATCAATTGTCAAAAAAGGCAAGGAATCGGATGAGGTGTTTGCCCGGCGCGTATTGGGTAAACTGGCGGGCTACAAGGACATCATCGTCATCAACGACGAGGCCCACCACGCCTACCGCAAACCGCCCGAGATCAAAATCAGCAGGGCGCGCGCACTCGAACACGGTATCAATCTGGACGAGGCGACGCGCTGGGTCGAGGGGTTGGACCGCATCCACAAAACCCGCCGCATCCAGCGCTGTTTTGATTTGTCCGCCACACCTTTTGCGCCAACCGGGAAGAAAAGCACCGACACGGCCCTGTTTGACTGGATCATCTCGGATTTCGGGTTGAATGATGCGATCGAGGCCGGATTGGTGAAAACCCCGCGGGTGGTGGTGCGCGACGATGCGCTGCCGGATACCAAAACGCTGCGCTCCAAGCTTTACCACATCTACCGCGATCCGTCGGTTTCCGAGGATTTGAACCGGTCCAAGGCCGAACCGCACGAGCCGCTACCAAAACTGGTGCAGGATGCCTATACGCTGCTGGGGGCTGACTGGCGCGAAACGCGTCGCATGTGGGCCGAGGCGGGGCACCCGTCTCCACCGGTCATGTTGACGGTTTGTAACCGGACAGAAACCGCAGCCCGTGTTGAACATTACTTTAATCATGGCGACGCGCATTGGCCCGAGCTTCAGGCCCCTAACCGGACTTTACGCGTAGATTCAAAGGTGCTCGACAAAGCTGAAATCGGAGATAAAGCGACCGCCGACAAAGATTATGAAAAACGGCTAAAGGACATTGTCGAGGCTGCAGATCTGCCCGAAACGCGCAAGCGGGAACTCTTGGGCCTTAAAAAAGAAGAGTTGCTGCGTGAAATTGTCGATAACGTGGGCAAGCGCGGCAAGGCAGGTCAGGACCTGCAAAACGTCATCTCGGTTGCCATGCTTTCCGAGGGCTGGGATGCAAAGAACGTTACCCATATCATGGGCCTGCGCGCTTTCACATCTCAGCTTCTATGCGAGCAAGTGGTTGGGCGCGGTCTGCGCCGCGTGTCCTACGACACGGACGAAAATGGTCTGTTTCTGCCGGAATATGTCAATGTGTTTGGCGTGCCCCTGTCGATTTCCGAGACTGGTGAAAGTGGCGAAGCGCCACCGCCACCAAAACCCAGCACCCAGATTGAAGTTGTGCCTGAAAAGGCGAGTCTGGAAATCAAGTGGCCGAATGTCCTGCGTGTCGAAACTGTGGTGAAGCCTCAGCTGATAATTGACTGGGACCAGGTTAAACCCCTAGTTCTTGATCCAGCCTCAACACCGATCAGCGCCGATTTAGCCCCCGCGCTGGGCGGTGCGACGGACCTTGCTCAAGTCACTGCGATCGACCTTGAAAAGCTTCCGGAGGGTTTTCGTCTCCAGCGCATGGTTTTTCAAGCGGCACGCAAGGGCTTCACTGAGCTGAGCCATAGTTTTTCGGGCACCAAGGAATATCTGGCTTCACAGCTTGTGAGGATCGTCGAGGAATTTCTAAAATCGACCAAGCTCGAGATCCCGTCACTGTTCCATTCTGACCCATTGCGTCGGCGCATTCTAATCGCATTGAATATCGATCTCGTCGTTCAGCATTTAATGCGCTATGTAAAAGAGCAGAATAT
>JALSJL010000115.1 GCA_026989405.1 Marinosulfonomonas sp.
GTCGAGTCGGGCGATGTCGCCGAACATTCGGACATTGTCGAAGGCAGGCTGAACACCTCGGTAGATGTGGCCCAGAACAACCACTCCTCGCTTGAAAAGACGTGGGTGAAAAACTCTGTATTCGGCGGCAACTCGAACTGTTGGTGGGGCCAGACTCCGCGGTTTCACCCTGACGATTTCACCATGAAATCGACATTCGGCCAGGGTGCCGACTGGCCGTTCGGCTACGAGGAGCTGGCGCGCGATTACGCCGAGGTCGAACGGGTGATGGAAATCGCCGGCGGCGGCGATGAGCACATCTTGCCGCGCAACTCTCCCTACCCGTTCCCGGCCCATATCCCGGCGCGCTCGGATGTGGTCTTTCGTGATGGCGACCCGTTGTGGTTCCTGCAGCCTGCGCGCGCGCCAATGGCGGCAGCCGCCCGAATTGCTGCGCCAACGGCATTTGCGACCGCTGCCCGATCGACAGCAAGTTCACCATCATCAACAGCCTCGAAAAATTCTTGCGCCCCGGCGTCTTTCTTCTGGCGCAGACCCAGGCCCGCCAGGTCCGGCACGCAAACGGCGTGGCCGAGGGCCTGGTCGTGCGAAACGGGACGCAGGACCATTTGATCCGGGCCGACAGGATCGCCCTAGGGGCAAACGCCATTTTCAACGCGGCCATCCTGTTGCGCAGCCGGTTTGCCGCGCCGGCTCTCGGGCGTTACCTGCACGAACAGCTTGCCGTCGTGCTTCAGGTGGACGCCCCGATCAGGAATTTTTTCGGCGGCACATCGATCACCGGTCTGGCCTACCACTTTTATCACGACCACGACCGCACCGACAAAGCGGCGGTTCTGATCCAGAATTTCAACATTCCCGCCGACATCCGCCCCGAAAAGGACCGCTGGACCGAACGCATCACGCTCAAACTCATCGCCGAGGATCTTCCGCAAGAAAAAAACATGGTCGTGCTCGCGGGTGACGAACCGCTGATCGAATGGCATGGCCACAGTGATTACGGATACGCCGGGCTGGCCCATGCGGCCGACAATATCGACAGGATTTTTCCGGTGGAGCCCGAGCGGGTTCGCAAAGTCTGGGTGCCGACGACCGAAGCACATATTCAGGGGACAACCAGAATGGGCCTCGACCCGGAAACCAGCGTGATCGACCCGGGATTGCGGACCCACGAAGTGCCAAATGTCCTGTGCCTCGGGGCTGGAGCCTTTCCGTCATGCTCGCCGGCCAACCCCACGTTGACGCTTTCTGCCCTGTCGCTTCGCGCGGGAAGGCAGGTCGCATGAAACTGGTGCGCCGGGCAGTGCTGGTCGGGGCGTTCGCGCTTGTCGGGTTCTGGGGGGCTTCATTTGTTGCGTCCGACCCGCGCGCCGGGCTCAGGAAACTCATCGCCGAGGCGTTCGGAAAACAGATCGCGCGCAATGCGCAGACATCTGCCTTTCTTGCTGACTACCTGGCGTTTCTCACAAACCGCCCGGCTGCCGAATATGATCGGCTTGCGGTCTATTTCCGCCAGGGCGAACAAGACCTGAGCGACGGGCGCGTTGTCGAAGACTACCTGAGACGCCACCTGTTTGGGGCGTTCCTCAGGGCGACCAATGTGATCCGCGTCATCGAAAATGGAGACGATCTGATCTACTCGGGGCTGTTCGACCCGACAACCAACCCCTGCGCCAACCAACTGGGCGCATTTGCCCGAACCGCCTGTCGTCAGGTCTTGTCGCGGGGCCGCACGCGCAACCAGATACCATCTTTTGCGCGCACCGTCAGGTGGGCCACCGGCACCGGCACCCGGTCGGCCAGGCTCTGAAACCGGTAATCCCGCACCAGCATGGATAACAGCAAGGGCCCTTCAAGCATGGCAAACCCGGCCCCCGGGCACACCCTCGGGCCGGCTGAAAACGGGATCAGCGCGCTGCGCATGCAGGCCCTGCCGTTTTCGGTGGACCAGCGGTCAGGCGCAAAACTGTCCGGGTCGGCCCATAAATTCCCATTGCGGTGCAGATGCCAGGGGCTGACGACAATCTGGCTGCCGGGCGAAATCTCGCGCGCGCGCATCCGTTTCGGGCAGCTGTTCTCACGCACCATCATCGGAACCGGCGGATAAAGCCGCAGCGTTTCCCGAAACACATCACGCGCAAGCGGAAGTCTGGGCGCAGACCCGGCCCGCGCGCCGCCCTTTGTCAACTGCGCACCGGCCTCGTGCGCAACGCGATCTTGCCAGTCCGGGTGGGTGGCCAGAAGGTATAACGCCCAGCCCAGAGCGGCGGCACTGGTTTCATGGCCTGCAAGAAAGAAAATCGCCACCTGGTCCACCATTTCATCCACCGAAAACGTGGTGCCGGTTTCCGGGTCGGGCGTGGTCATGATCTTGGTTGCAAGGTCATCGGGGGCCCGCCCCTGCCGGATCAGGGCCAGCCGTTCGACCGTCAGTTCGCCAATGAGCCGCCGGATGGTCCCGGCGGCCCGCCGGGTGCGGCGGTGGTGCGGCCGCGGCATCCACTTGGGCAATGGCACCAGAGCCGCCATGTTCAAGAGCGGCGCGGCGCGTTGGTAGTCGCGAAACGCCGCAAACACCTTGGCCGCCGTTTCATTCTGGATCGGGATCGAAAACAACGTGCGAAAAATGACATCGGCGGCCAGATGCGAGCATTGGGCTTCGATCTCGACCGGCGCATCGCCGCAATCCTGCGCAAGCCGCGCCACCGCCGCCGCGCCCGCCGCTTCCATCGCCGGATACGCATCCTGCAGCCGACCGCCCTCAAACGCCGGATCAATGATCCGCCGCTGGCGTTTCCACGTCTCGCCGTTGGTCACAAAAACCGAATTCCCCAGGAGCGGCGCAAGGCCTTCGCGGATGCGGGCCGATTTCGGAAAATCATCCGGTTCGTCTTTCAGAACCTGCGCCACCAAAGCCGGCTCGTTGACCATGTATGACCGGAAAAAAGGGGTGCGGAACTCGGCCATCCTGGCGGTGTAAAGATGCTCTGGCTGGGCCGACAGTATATCTTGCCGGAACAGACGCGCGTAGCGCCACAACGAGACCTTGCGATCCCGGGGTTTGGGCTTGGGCGGGGTCATGCCGCCATTGACGTGTAAGGCGAGGCCGGCACGTCAATGCGGCTTTGCGACGGCTTGCGCCCTGCAAACCGCGCGGCCAGCGTGATCGGGCCGGCGGTGATTGCAAAATAGTCGTAGTCTCCGGGGCGGTCAAAGGCGCAAAGATACTGAAAATGCAGGCGAAAATACCGCCGTTTCAATGCGCGCCATCGCTCGGGGCTCAGCGTCTGGCTGAATGCGGCCGACAAGACCAGCGGCCAGCGCTTGGCGGGTGGCGCAACCCCGCTGACCTCCACCGGATCGCAGAGTGCAAAACTGCATCCATCGCCGGGCGCGCTGACATCGACCCAGGCAAGCACGTCCGATTGCGACAGGAAGTTCAGGTCGGCCCGCAGCCGGTCAGCCCGCGGCAGGAACGACATCATCGGAATGACCTGCCCCAGCGTCAGCAGCGCCAGCCTGGGTGAGTGCGCGCCCGCCGCGCCCTGCCGGATCAACCCGGCCACGATGTTGACCGCCAGATGCGCCCCCGAAGAGTGGCCAACCACCAACACCTCGTCGACATCGGACGCCAGTGCCTGGGCAATCCGCCGCGAAAACTGGTCCAGCCGCGCGTCCAGTTCGGGCGGGTTGGCGCCCTTGTGGCTGGCTGAAAACGCGTAGTCATGCATCAGATAATGGGCAAATATCCGCCCGTCGATGCGCCGCCAGAACCGCAGACAGGCGACGATCACCGGCAGGGCAACCATCCAGCCAAGCGCGCGGGAAAGGCCGGGGCCGGCGACCAGCCCGGCAAGTGCCGACACCGCTGCCCCGGCCAGCCAGCCGGCCAGAGCCGCCAGCAGCGCCTGCACCAGCAACACGCCAACCGGATAGAGCGCGGCAATCACCGGCCCCTTGCGCAGCCACATCAGCCGCCGCAGCGCACCGGATGACACATAGGTCCAGGCCGTGCGCACCAGCTCCAGGTAGCTTGCGGCGATAGAGCGCTTCATCGAGTTCTGAACCAGATCGGACCAGACCAGCACGTTGATCTCGCTTTCGCTTTGCACGCCATCTTCCCGAAACCGGACACGCCAGCCAAAGCCATCGCCCGTCACCGGGCCGAGCATGTCCAGCTCATAACCTGAAATCGCCGCCTGCCGGTCGCTTTCGGTGCGATAGAGCTCGCGGTAGCGGCGCGGCGGATTTGGGTCATAGCCCGGTATGTAGAATACCTGACGTTTCAGCACCCGTTGCTTGTCACTTTGCGGCATGGCGCGCCCCTGATTGGCAAGAGCCTGCATAACCCAAAGTAAAGGCGAGTTTAAGGCCGCTCAGCC
>JALSJL010000116.1 GCA_026989405.1 Marinosulfonomonas sp.
GCAGCGCTGGCCGGACCGATACGCCAGTTCCACGGCAGGCCCAGATCGGCCTCGGCAATGGAGAGCGGCTGGATGCCGGAGCCCAACATTACAACCCGCGCTCCGGTTGGTGCGGGGCTGCCCATGGCATCGTCGGTGCCCCGCTGGCCCCGCAGCAGATGAGTCAGGCGGTAACGGCCTATGGAAACCAGTTCCGCATTGCCGAATTGAATCACTTCCCAAGTACCGGGCGCGCTTTCAACCGCCAGCGCATTGCCTCCGGCGAACAATTCCGTATCGGTAACGCTGGTCAGCGTGCCGGAGGAAATATCTACCAGCAGTTCATTTCCATGATCGAACCGGTTGATCGGACCGGCCGGCAGACCGGCAACCAGCGCACCGATCTGCGCCGCCTCCCCAATGGTATCGAGTAGCGTAAAACCCGAGATGTCCGCACTGCGCCAGAATGCCGCCGTGCCATACCATGGCTTTGCGAACACGGCGGCATAGGGCCGGTGCGCCGAAACGGCATCGTCAAGCTGTGGCAGGTCCATCAGTGCTACCTCGGCGGGGCCATAAATGGTGGCTCCCGGCAGGGTCGCCGGGCGGTATTGCCCGGGTGGCAGGTCGTAAATGGCCGCGTCGGTGCGGATCGCCTCGATGGAGCGTGCACCGGCGTCACCAATGCGGGTGATGCGATAATCGATCAGCCGCCCGTCATTATCCAGGCTGACCACATCGCCAGGGTCAAGCGAAAGGCGGGAGGGTGGCAATTTGGCAGTCAGGGTCTCGCGCCCGATCCACGCTTCCATCAGGGCACGGCGGCAGCGCCGGTCGGCTTCTTCCAGCGACACGGCCAGCGGGAAGCTGTCGGAGGTTACGCGGGCAGCCTCCACCGTAGTGCGGCGCGCCTCGACGGTGGCGGCATCATATTCCTCGTCAGGGCGCACCAACTGCCATTTCAGCGCCTGCGGCAGTTCGGTTTCCTGCCCGCGGGTCAGTTCCATGACTTCGCCTTGTGCAACCACCATATCGTCGGGTTTGATTGTGGCGGTGGCCCGCTGCCCGCGCGTCACAAACCGGATCACGCCACCGCTTTCGACAGCATCAAAGCCGAAATGCCGCGCCAGCGTGGAAATCGAGGCACGCGGGCTTTCCAGGGCGGAAATCACAAAGCCCGGCACGGTGTCCGACAATTCACTCACGTCGATCAGGCTGTCGTCCAGTCCGGCGCGGCGGCAAAGCTCGCGCACCAACGCGCCAAGCCCTACCGCCCCGAGCCGACCGTTCAACCAATGCCCGAGCCGCCAGTTCGGCGCATCGGCCCAGATATCCTCTCGGGCGGGGAAATCCGGATAGGGCCGCGCGTCCCATGTCCAGACTGCCGCCTCGCCCATATCGATCATCGGTGCAGCATATACGCTGCTGATCGGGTTATTGGCCGGATCACCCCAATAGCCGAGCATGGCCTCGATATAGCGTCGCTGGGTGGCTTCGTCTTGCCAGCCCCGCGAAAAGTATGGCAGGGCGCTCTCGGCCGACTTCGGATCAAAGAACACGTTCGGCTGGTTGGTGCCGCGATCAACGGCGGGGCAGCCCAGTTCGGTAAAGCGGATCGGTTTTGACTGAGGTACCCATCCGGTGGGCGTTGCGCTTTCCACCCCGCTCGGGCGGTCATAATGGGGGTTGGACCACCATGACCGGATATCCTTGGGGCGGAAAACCCATGGCTTGTTGTAAGCTCCGTCGGTGATGGGCGTGCGGATCTGGGCGGTGCGATCGGTGTCCGAGGCATAGAACCAGTCGAACCCTTCGCCGCGTTCTATATTGCCGCGCAGATAATCGAGATCACGGATCGAATTCCAGCCCGCTTGCGCATCGGCATGATCAAACCCGTCGCGCCAGTCCGACAGCGGCAGGTAATTGTCGATGCCGATAAAATCTATGTCCGGATCGGCCCACAATGGATCGAGGTGATAGAACAAATCGCTGGAGCCGTCCGTCGGCTGATGCCCGAAATACTCGCTCCAGTCAGCGGCGTAGCTGATGGCGGTGCTAGCACCGAGAATGCCGGCGATGTCAGAGGCCAGTTGCGTCAATGCAGATACGACCGGATAATTCGTGGCTCCATCCCTGATGGTGGTCAGCCCGCGCAGTTCCGATCCGATCAGAAAGCTGTCCACCCCGCCAGCCGCCGCGCAGAGGTGGGCGTAATGCAGGATCATGCGGCGGTAGCCCCAGTCAGAACCACCGGTCCAGGAGACAGTCTCGCCGCTGACTACGAAGTCCGCAACTTGCGCATTGCCCATAAACGCAGACACCTGCGCCGCTGCCGTCGCGGTTTTGTCCACGGTTCCTGCATAACCAGCCGCCGGAGAGCAGGTGATCCGCCCGCGCCACGGGTAAGAGGGTTGGCCATTGGTGGCAGCATTGTCCGAATAGGGATCTGGTAAAGTATTGCCCACCGGAATATCCATCAGCAGAAACGGATAGAAGGTGACCCGCAACCCGCGTGCCTTGATCTTCTGTATAGCCTGCACCACCGCGAAATCCGCTGGTGTGCCGCCATAGGCCGTGCGACCGGTTGTATCGAGGCTGATCACATGGGCACCGGCGCGTGTGACGCCATTCACCACCCAGCTTTTTGGCGTGGTCACCTTGGTGGTGTTTTCGACCCCGGGTTTGAGCTGGCAGTTTCCCGCACGCAGATCGGTGCCGAACCAGCTGACCACGAGGCTGATGCTCTCAAGCTTTGGTGCGGCGGCCTGCAATTGGTCCAGCGCCGCGACAATATCGGGCACGGCGTTGGTGGTGTGCACGTTCTCCGATGCGGTATTGCCACCGGAACCACGAGACACGGGTTCCGTGGCATAGACAAACTCGCCGGTGCCGGGGATCAGGGTAACGGCGCGGATCATGCCCTCGGCGGTATCGGGTTCGATGACGGGGCGGAAGACCTCGAAAGACAGTTGCGGGATGCGATTACCGAACTGTTCCAGCGGCAATTCCTCGAACATCACATAGGCCGTGCCACGATAGGCGGGCGCGTTGCCCGTGCCCATCTTCGCCTCGATAAACGGGTCCGGTTGCTGGGTCTCGTCGCCGGTGTAAATCCGCCACGTGATGCCCGAGAGATCGAGCGGTTTGCCATCGGCCCAGATGCGCCCGATGCCGGAGATCGGCCCCTCGCAAAGCGCCACTGCGAAAGAGGCGGAATAGAGGTATGCAGTGGTGGTCACCTTCGGTCCGCCACCCTTGCCGCCACCCTGGGTGGTTGTGTTGACCCTTTCGGTGAAATCCGTGGCCCAGATGATGTTGCCGCCGATCCGCATTCGTCCATAAATGCGCGGGATCACCGCCCCTTCGGTCGAGGTGGTCAGGGTCAGGTTTTCCAGCCGCTGGCCTTCGATGCGCTGCCCGGGAGCCAGAGACGAGACAATCCAGCTGTCGATCATCGAGCCCGCAAAGGATCCGATCGCGCCGCCGATGGTCGCTGCGGACACGCCGAGAATGGCCCCGCCAATGCTGCCACCGATCGCTGCGCCGGCCGAGGCCAGAAGAATGGATGCCATTTTTTAAAGGGTCTTTCGTTTGACGGGTTCGGGGAAGCGAAAAGCGAAGGCGATCCGGCGCTGCCAGGCGGGCGTCAGATGTTCCTCGATCACGCCGGTGCGTTCATAGGCATGAATAAAGTGCGAGCGCGCACTGCGGCCGGATCGCCCGCTGCAGTGCAGCCGCGCACTGCGGGTGGTGCCGGACAGAATCCCCACATGCTTCGAAATCGCCCCCGCGCGCATGCGAAACAGTATCACGTCACCGGTGCAGGCGTCTGAAATATCCAGTTCGATCATTGCTGCCCGCGCCGCCTCGACCAGAGCCTCTACCGGACCAGCCTCGCCCCAGTCGCGGGAATAAGGCGGCACCGGCATCGGTTCGGGACCAACCACATCCCGCCACACCCCGCGCAGCAGGCCGAGGCAGTCACAGCCGACGCCCCGAACGGAGGCCTGATCGTGATACGGCGTGCCGATCCAGCGGCGGGTCGCTTTGACGATCCGTGCTGGTGCGGTTTGATTGCCGCTCATAGAACTGATCCCGAGTTCGCATCACCCTTGGCGGCATAGCGGATGATGGTATCCTGACCCGGGATATGCGGGAAGCCTCGGAAATTGACGGCGTTGGCGAACTTGGCCTGACAGGTCTCGAACCGCTTGTCGCATCCGGCGAAGATGTCGAAGGTGTTACCTACCTCCATCGGCCGCACGGGGGTCTCAAGCAGCGTGATCTTCACGTCTGCGCCCGAAATTACATGGCTCAGCACCTCGGCCCTGCGTCCGGTATTGGTACCGGTCAGCCAGTGCAGCGTGCCAAGGGCAAACCAGCCATCCGTGAACCCCGAAA
>JALSJL010000117.1 GCA_026989405.1 Marinosulfonomonas sp.
TCGCGCGACTGCCATTGCGACATCGGCACATAGCAATCGTCGTCATCGGCAAAAACCGGCATGGCGGCGCTCATGGCGATTGCCACGCTTGCTGCCATGGCCGCGAAGATCATTGGTTTTCTCATCGTTTCGACTCCCTTTCAGGTTTGGGTTGGCCTCCTTATGACAGTGCTTCCTGACAACAAGCTGAACGGCGTGTTCTAATCTGCTTCAGGTGGCTGTAAGCTTGGGGGGCGATAAGTGGCGATAGTCGGGTAAAGGGCGAGGGTGGTTGGATGCGGGTTCTGCTGATTGAAGACGATACAGTGCTGGGTGCAGGCGTGCGCGACCAGATCAAGGCCGAAGGTCATTCGGTCGATTGGGTCAGCCGGCTGGACGAGGCGAGCGACCATCTTGCCGCCGCGAGCTATGATCTGGTGTTGCTGGATCTGATGCTGCCTGATGGGCGCGGCCTGTCCTTTCTGCGCCAGATGCGCAAACGCGGCGATGTCACGCCGGTGATCATCCTGACCGCGCTCGACCAGATCAGCGACCGGATCGAAGGGCTGAATGCGGGGGCAGACGACTACATGGTCAAGCCGTTCGACCTTTCCGAGCTTTCGGCGCGCCTGGCGGCGGTGGCGCGGCGCTATTCCGGCAACCCCAACCCCCTGATCACCATCGGGGATCTCGAGGTTGACCTGGCGGCCAAGGCTGTGCGCCGCCAGGGCAAGCTGCTGGCCCTGACCGCACGCGAATGGGTCCTGTTCGAGGGCTTCGTGCAGCATCCGGGGCAGATATTGTCCAAGGCGCAGCTGGAGGAGCGCCTCTATGCCTTTGATTCCGAGATCGAAAGCAACACGATCGAGGTCCATATCAGCCGCCTGCGCAAGAAGCTGGGGCGTGAAAAGATCGAAACCGTGCGTGGCATGGGCTATCGGCTGGGTGAAGCATGAGATTGCCGCGCAGCCTGCAGGGCCGCCTTGCCCTTGCCATCGGATCGAGCGTGGCTTTGGTGTGGCTCATAACTGCCTTTCTCACGGCGGAGACGATTCGCCATGAAATAAACGAGGTTTTCGACAGCGCCCTCGAAGAAACGGCGCAGCGTATCCTGCCGTTGGCCGTTCAGGAATTGTTCGAGGGCGCTGCCGACGGGACCGCGCTGCTGATCACCACCCTGCGCGAGCATGAGGAATTCCTGACCTATGTCGTGCGTGATCGCAGCGGGCGGATATTGCTGCGTTCCCATGATGCCGATGTCGAGATTTTCCCGCCTTTTCAAGAAGCCGGTTTTTTCCAGACCGACAGGCATATCATCTATTATGACACAGCCCTGGGCGGCGATTTCACCATTGCCGTTGCCGAGCCGCTGGAACACCGCAACGAGGCAGCACGCGAAACCCTGATGGCGCTGGGCTTGCCGCTGTTTTTCCTGTTACCTCTGACGCTGGTGGGCATCTGGCTCCTGCTGCGTCTCATGCTGGGGCCATTGCGCGGCTTTCGCGATGAAGTCGCGCTGCGCGATGGCCACGACCTTACCCCGGTTGACACAAGCTGCCTGCCAGCGGAAATCAAGCCGATCGGCGAGGCAGTAAATGCCTTGCTCGAACGCTTGCAGCGCACGCTCGAGGCCGAGCGCAGTTTTGCCACCAATGCCGCACACGAGTTGCGCACACCTGTTGCCGGCGCGCTGGCACAGATCCAGCGCCTGCAAGCGGAAGCCGGCGAAGATGCCACGCGCGAGCGGGCTCGTGATATCGAGGCATCGTTGAAACGGCTCAATCGCCTGTCGGAAAAACTGATGCAGATGGCCCGCGCCGAAGGTGCAAGCCTGCGCGTGGACAGCCCCTATGATCTGGCGCAGATATTGCGGATGGTGGCCGATGACATCGCCCATGCCGACCTCGACAGCCGCCTTGAACTGGACCTGCCCGATCGGCCGGTGATGTCGCATATCGACCCGGATGCCTTTGCCATTGCCGTGCGCAACCTGCTGGAAAATGCCCTGCGCCATGGCGATGCCGGCGCGCCGGTTCGCGTGAGCCTGCAAGAAGACGGCGCCCTGCATGTGATCAATGGCGGCCCTGTCGTGCCCGCCCAGGAGCTGCAATCGCTGACCCGCCGCTTTGCCCGGCGCGACAGGAGCGCCGAAGGAAGCGGGCTGGGGCTGGCAATCGTTCAGGTCATCGCCGATGGAACCGGGGGGCGACTCGAGTTGCGCTCTCCGGCAACCGGGCGTGCGGATGGTTTCGAAGCAGTGCTGCATCCAACGCGTTTTTGAGGCCGGGTCGGGTGCGGATTTCATGTCAGGTTAGCATCAGCCTGTCCCTGAGGGGCCAGCACCGGAACAAGAACTTGGGGCTGACCAGACTAGAGCGCATCCAATCTCGCCAGATTCGTGTATTTATCGCACAACCCGAGGCAGCGTTTGCTCCTGCAAATGCGTTCGGGTTGTGCCGTGAATTCAGTTGGATTGGATTTGCTCTATTCAGCATTTCCTCCGTCGTTGTCTGGGTGTTTGCCAGCTGGTCATGACAGGTGCTGGTCGGTCGGGGTTTCGGCCATTGGCTCGGCAGAATATGGCGGCCAGGCGATTGTGATCTGACTGGTGACGGGCTTGTTGGCATTTGTGTGGACGAAAATGCCAACCCGGCCGAAATGCGGCCGGGCAGAGCGGCGTTTTGCATGTCTCGCCCCTCAGGCACTACAGGGGACAAAGCCGGGAATTCAATCCTGAACGGTCAGCACCATCCCTTCGGAATTGCGGTATTTATTACCGCCCAGATGTTCAAAGGTCACACAGGTTTCGCCCTTTTTCGGGCCGCTTGTAATGTGCATGCAAATCCCGTCATCACTGTATTTCCATGTGCCGCTGCCTGAAATGATAAAGGCTTTCATCCGCAGTGTACCATCCGGGTCATACTGCAAGCGTACTGTCATCCCATTGCGCGATGAGGTCAGGGCTTTGCCGACAATTTCTTTTGCGATCCTGTCTCTGGACATGATTTCAGCCGCGGCCGGAAAGGCGGTTGCCGTCAAGGCAGTGGCGGCAAGGGCAAGGGATGCCATAAATTTGCGCATGTTTTGTCTCCTCAAAGTTTGAAGGCGCGGTAATATTGCATGGAGTTTCCTGAAGTAGGTTATAGGGCAATAACCTGCAAGGTGCGAATTGAACCGTTTCGATATCCTGTCGTGATTCAGCAATATGTCGAAACGCTTTGGCAAAGGCGACAAATGCTGGACCGTCATGGGGGTCGGCTTTATCGGCCAGGCCCTGATTACAGGCGCGGCCAAGGCTGTTCAGTTTGAATTCAGTCTCGGGTGCCACGAGTGGGGCACCAACATTTTGGCAGGAGAGTCGGTTATGAAAACCAAGACAATGCTGGCAGCAATAGTTGCCTAGGCTCAGGACTCATTACAGCCACGATAGGATAGTTGCGGCGATAGCGACCGTGGAGAAGAAGTTTCTTGCCAGCCTGTCGTATCGGGTTCGCCGGCCAGGCCGTGGACCAGTTGCGCAGGACGCCAGACGAGTTCCGCTTCTACGCCACCAATCTCGGCGACCAGGCGGATATCCTGGCCGGCAATATCGCGCGACCTCTGGCGTCCATTGCGGAACTGCGCGAGGCAATGCGCGCAAGCGGCAAGGACGGTGCGGATGCGCTCGATGAGGCCGCGGCGGCGGCCGACCGGGTGACGGAAGCCCTCGCCTCCGCCGGTCAGGCCGGCTGCGCGGCGGGCGGGTCAATGCCGACGGCGCCGACCAGGCGGTGACGGGCTGGGCGGCAGTCACCGTAACGCTCGCCGACTACGCAGCCAAGGCCCGCGACATTGGCGCCGATATCGGGCAGTCCCTCGTAAGCGCGTTTCGCAGTGCCGAGGATGCTGTGGCCGCGTTCATGAAGACCGGCAAGCTTGACTTCCGCTATCTCGTCACCTCGCTGATCGCCGATCTGGCGCGGCTCGCCCCTGGGACGGTGACATGGCGCTGTTTTCCGGTGGCCGAAGGCTGCAGCGGCGATCTGCGCCTCACGCTCAACAAGGAAAATGGCCGTGGGTGTGTTTTTCCGTGAAATCAGGGAATTTCCGCTCTAAGCTGGGACCAATGCCGGTGTGGAAGATGGAAAGTTGCTTTCTAAATCCCCGAATTTTCGGGAGGTAAATTTCCAAATGCTCGGGCGAAATACATGGGAGCAAGCAGGTTGTCTGAATTTATGGTTCGCGTAAGTATCTAATATATCACGTTAAAAATTCACTCTCCGTCATGGAAAACGCAAAATCGTCGAAACGTTTTTCCCTTGTTCTCTCCATTGCTATGCTGGCCCTAATGGGGCGAGTCCGCTTGCTCTCGAAAAACAGACCAGGGATAG
>JALSJL010000118.1 GCA_026989405.1 Marinosulfonomonas sp.
GCCGCCCAGAGCGACGCTCACAGCGTCGATTTCCGCGTGGATTCGGGTGATCAGGTCTGCATCGTCGCGGCTGGGCCAGACCGTGAAATGCACATTCCCGTCGCCAAGATGCGCCACGCAGTTGGTGTCGGCCTTCGGGTCGATTTCGTTCAGGCAATCTTGCGCGCGCGCCAGAAAAAGCGCGACCTTTTCCAACGGCAGCGCGACATCGAAATCGACATGCGGGGTCCGGCCAAAGGTGATTTCCGCCGCCGCTTCGCGCATCGCCCACATGCCCAGCCTGTCCTTTTGCGAGCGCGCAACAACAGCGTCGTTGGCCAGGCCGTCGCCAATGGCCTGCGCAAGCGCGTCTTCGAGAAGGCCGACCAGAGGGACTGAGCCGTCATCTGCCACGGCAGAATCGCGCGGCGCCGTCGCGCCCAGTTCGACAAGGATGGTCGTGTCGCGGTCGTGCCCAAGCGGCGGTGTCAGGTCCGGGCGGACCAGCCGGAGGCGTTCGAGATAGCTGCGCGGCATGTATTCAAACGCTTCGACAAGGCCGCCGGTCACATCCTGCAGCACGTTCAGCAGATCGAGCGCTGCGGGCAGTGAACGGGCGGCGATCATGGCGGTTGCATGGGCGCGCGGCAGCGGCACGAGCTTCATCACGGCGGCGGTGATGATCCCGAGCGTTCCCTCGGCACCGATGAACAGGTCTTTCAGGTCGTAGCCCGAGTTGTCCTTGTGCAGTTCGCTCATCAGGTTCATCACGCGCCCGTCGGCCAGAACGACCTCGAGCCCAAGACACAATGCACGGGTATTTCCGTAGCGCAGGACGTTCGAGCCGCCGGCGTTGGTTGACAGGGCGCCGCCGATCGTGGCCGACCCTCGCGCGCCAAAAAACAACGGAAAATACAGGGCCTCGGCTTCGGCCGCCGCATGGATGTTGGACAAGATCGTGCCGGCTTCGACAATGGCAATGCGCGACTGGGCCCGGATCTCGCGGATGCGGTTCAACCGCTCCAGCGATACCATGATCTTGCCCGGTGCGTGGGTGCCCCCGACAAGCCCGGTGTTTCCACCGACCGGCACCACCGGTGTCCCACTGTCGCTTGCCGCCCTCAGAAGCTGCGAAAGCTCTTTGGTGTTGGCCGGGCGGACAACCGCCCGCGGCGTGCCGACATGGGTTTTCATCCAGTCCGTGCCGTAGGGCTCTGCGTCCCTGCCGGTCAGAATGTTCTTTTGGCCGACGATGTCGGATATCCGGGCGAGAAAGTCCATGTGATGCGTGGCTCCGAGTTCAGGTCGCAACGATTTAGCCCCGATCGGGGGGGGATGCGCAAGCTCAGATGGCGTGGCTGTGCCCGGATTGCGAGACTTCGTAGGCATCAAGCTGACGCGCCGCCATCCGGGCCAGAGCGCGGGCTTCGGGGCGCAGCCTGAACCGGTCGTCCGAGGTCGCGGTCATGCCGGGAAAGGCCGCGGCCATCGGGGCGGTCATTTCCGCCGCCGTCCGGGCGCTGGTTCCGAATTCCGTTTCCAGGCGGGCGAAATCGATTTCAAAGTCGCACAACAGCATTTCGATCATGCGCGCGCGCAGCAGATCGTCGCCGGCAAAACGGTGCCCGCGGCTGGTGGCCAGACGGCCCGACCTGACCGCGCCCTGATAGGCCGGGGTTGCCGGTGCATTCTGGGCGTAGCCCTGCGGGTATCGGGAAATCGCCGACGCGCCAAGCCCGATCAGAACCGTGCTGGTGTCTTCGGTGTAGCCCTGAAAATTGCGCCGCAGGCTGCCTTCACGCCGGGCCCGGGCCAGCCCGTCGTCGGGGCGGGCAAAGTGGTCGATGCCAATTTCTTCGTATCCGCCGGCAAGAAAGACCTGTTGCGCGGTTTCGAACAGGCCCAGCCGGGCTTCGGGGGTGGGCAGGGCATCGGTGGGGATGAGCACCTGCCTCTTGGCCATCCACGGAACATGTGCGTATCCGAAAAGGGCGATGCGGTCGGGCGAAAGCGACAGCACCTTTTCGACACTGTCGCTGATCTTTTCCCCCGTCTGATGGGGCAGGCCAAACAGGATATCCATGTTCAGGCTCGAAATTCCCCGCGCGCGCAACCCGTCCACCGCGCGCCGCGTGAGGTCGTATCCCTGCTCGCGCCCGATGGTGGCCTGGATCTCGGGGTCGAAATCCTGAACGCCGATCGACGCGCGGTTCATGCCGGCGTCGCTGAGGGCATCGAGGCGGGGTTCATCGATCTCGCCCGGGTCGATTTCGACCGAGAACTGCGCAGCCTCGGCCAGCGGCAGGCGTGCAAAAATCGTATCCGCGAGGTCGCGAATCATGTTCGGCGCCAGCAGCGTCGGTGTGCCGCCGCCCCAATGCAGATGTTCGATCGTGACACCGGCGGGCAGGCGCGCGCGGACCAGGTCGATTTCCTGTTTCAGCGTTTCAACATAAGCGGCCACCGGTGAAAGCGTGGTCGTTCCCTGAGTCCGGCAGGCGCAGAACCAGCACAGCCTGCGGCAGAACGGGATATGGACATAAAGCGATACCGTCGCGTTCTCCGGCACTGCGCAGAGCCAGTCGTTCGTGTCGGCCGGGCCGATCGCCTTCGAAAAATGCGTCGCGGTCGGATAGCTCGTGTAACGCGGGACACGGGCGTCAAACAGACCGAAATTGCGCAGTTGCTGATAGACCGTCATGGCATTACCTATGAAGAGAAGCTAAGCTAGCCACCTTGATCCAGGTCAACCGCGGACACGCCATGAATGCCCCAGTTTTCAATAACCGCGATTGCGGGTCATGCCCGATCCGGCATCAGGCGATCTGTTCGCGGTGCGAGCAGGATGAACTGGATTACCTCGATTCCGTAAAATACTATCGCAGCTACGACGCCGGGCAACCTGTCGTCTGGGCCGGCGACCCGCTCGATTTCGTGGCGACCGTGGTCGTTGGCGTCGCCTCGCTGAGCCAGACGATGGAAGACGGGCGCCGGCAAATGATCGGCTTGTTGCTTCCGTCGGACTTTCTGGGGCGCCCGGGGCGCGAGGCCGTGAGCTATGACGTGACGGCCGTTACCGATCTGACCCTGTGCTGTTTCAGGCGCAAACCGTTCGAGGGGTTGCTGAAGACATCGCCGCATATCGGGCAGCGTTTGTTGGAAAAAACGCTGGATGAGCTGGATGCCGCGCGCGAATGGATGCTGGTTCTGGGGCGCAAGACCGCACGCGAGAAAATCGCATCGCTGCTGTCGATCATTGCCAGGCGCGCCTCGAGTCTCATGGCGCTGAAGGCGCCTGACGGGTTCGCATTCGATCTGCCGCTGACCCGCGAAGCGATGGCCGACTATCTCGGGTTGACGCTGGAAACGGTCAGCCGGCAAATGTCGGCCCTGAAGAAGGACGGGGTCATCCAGCTGGAAGGGAACAGGCGCGTGCGGGTTCCCGACTTTGCGAAACTGGTGGCCGAGACCGGGGATGACGCAGGCGACCTGTTCGGGGGTTGATCACAGGTCAATGGGCCATCAGGATCGGGATATCGGCGGTTTGCAGCATGTTGCGCGTGGCGCCGCCAAGGATTGATTCGCGAATGCGCGAATGGCCGTAGGCCCCCATCACCAGAAGATCGGCATTTTGATCCAGCAGGTGGCGGGCGATCACGTCCGATACGCGCGGCATGGTCCTGGCCAGAATCGAGACATCCGCCTTGACCCCGTGACGCGACAGCATCTGCGACAGAGCCCCCCCCGGGTCCGAACGATCCGGCGCATGGGGTGGCGGATCGACGATGGCAATATTGACAGACGCCGCTGCCTTGAGCAGGGGCAGGGCCGCGCGCACCGCGGCCAGGGCCTCGTAGCTTTCATTCCATGCGATGACGACCTTGTTGACCGGTTCGCGCAGCTCGTTGCCATCCGGGATGACAAGAACCGGGATCGAGGCATCGAAAAGCTCGGCTTCCACCACGGCCTCATGTTCGTGCCCGCGCCCTTCGCCATAGGGGCGCGGCAGGACGGCCAGGTCGGACAGGCGGGTGAGATGAGCCAGAAACTGTGCAAGCCCGGGCATCGGTGTGGCAACCGTGTTGATGGCCCACGAAATATCCTGCCCGTCGAGAACCCCCTTCACGGATTTTTCGATCTGCTGCGCGCGTTCTTCTGCTTCGGCAAGGCTGGCCTGCAAGGCAAGGGCGGCGGCCCCGCCATAGTAATACCCCGGCTGTGTCCGGTCGACGCCAAGACACAGCACGTCAAGATGCCCGGCCTCGCGCCGCACCAAGTTGATGGCCGCATTCAGCGCAAAGCGATCAACCTCAAATTCCGTGATGACCGTGGTCACTGTCTTGAACGACAT
>JALSJL010000119.1 GCA_026989405.1 Marinosulfonomonas sp.
ATGCCCCGATGCGGGGATGATTTTCTTTATGTTTCAAAGGGGTTTAGGCTTGGTGACCGAACCCGCGAGAATGCCCGATCACCTTGATACGCTCTCTAACCCCCGTTTCTCTCTTTTCGACCGAACCTCAAGGCGATCTGGTTCGGTCTACGAAAGCCCAATAAAACAAGGGTTTTTCGTGAATTTCGCGCCCGACCGGTTGCCGCGCCATCAAATCCTCTCACGCGATCAGAGAAAACAGAAATGGACGTGGTGGGGCGAAAAACGGTGAATACATGCAGCCCCCTTTTGCTTCGTAGCGCTGCAAACCCACCCTCATGAATTCCGATACCAAGTCCCGAGGTGTGAAGTAGCGCCAGGCAATAGCAAGGTGGGAGCAATATGACCGCAGCATTTTTCGTCGGCTGCCGAAACGCGGACTTAATGGTCGTTGCGCTCGCGATTCCTATGCCGTGTCGTCCGGTGGGTTGCTATCCGAACGAAACTTAGGCGCATGGTCCGAGGCCGAACCTTCTTTCATAAGCCACTCGATAAGAATTGCGACAGCTTTTCGGGGTTTGGCCCGGCCTGTGACGATCCAATAGGCATTTTCAATGACTATCTCGCAGTCGACAATGGGCCGCACCAGGATGCCGGTATCCAGGCTTGATCTGGCAAGCCGTTCTCGCGCAAGTGCGATGCCCATTCCTTGTTCAGCGGCGCTCAGAACCAAATCGGAGGAAGCGAAGCGAGATCCCTGGCGGACGACCAACTTGTCCGGGCCGAAGCGGGCGCGCCATACCGACCATGCAGTGTTGGGGTCGCGGTCATGCAAAAGCCTGTGACCGGCCAGATCGGCGGGTGTTGAGGGCCACCCCTGAACCTTCAGATAGGCGAGGCTGGCAACGGGGAACAACGTTTCGGACATGAACGGAACCGCTTTTTCACAGGGCCACGGCCCTTTTCCCATCCGAATAGAAATATCCCGACCGCTTTCGCCCGGGGGCCTTGGGCGCTGATCGACTACGACAGATATCTGGATGTTGGGATTCTCAGTCTCAAAAATCGCTATCCTCGGCAACAGCCACCGCGCGGCAAAAGACGGCGCGGTATCAATGACGACCGAATTGCTGTGACGCTGCTCACGCAAGGCGGAAATTGTCTGGTTCAGTTCGGAAAAGCACCGGTTTGCTGCCTTCCCCATGGTTTCGCCATCGCCGGTGAAGACGATGCCCCTGAATTCTGCGTTGCGATCGACCAGATCTGCCCCAAGCCAGTTTTCCAGCTCCCGAATGTGTCGGCTGACGGAAGAATGGCTGACGCCGAGCGCGCGCGCGGCATTTCGGACGCCGTTCAGGGTGTAAACGAAATGGAAAGCTTTCAGCGCATTCATCGGTGCATTTTTCATGGTCTCAATACTAGACCATATTTTCCACACTTGGCAACGGACAGCCGGCTTAAGCTGTGGTATTTTCTTGCGAGATTATGGAGGTATGCTATGGGCATGGTTATTGAAGGTCAGTGGTCGGAAACTGATTTATTCATGGAAAAAGGAAGATTTACGCGTGAGAAAAGCGTCATAAACCGGCCTTTCAAGATTGATGCAGAGAGCACCATGGATGGTCGGTCACGGTACTGGCTGATCGCTTCGGCCAGTTGTCCATGGTCGCATAGAGTAACCATAATGCGGCACCTCCGCGGTGCCGGACAGGCCATATCGCTGCACATTGCGCACGGACCTCGGCAAGAGGGGTACAGCATCAATGGGGGGGAGGAATGGGACGTGCCCGGTACGGGCGAAGCCATCGTGCATCTTCATCAGCTCTATACCATGGCCAGTCCCGGCTACACCGGTCGAGCCACGGTGCCGGTGCTGTGGGACAGTCAGCTATGCAGAATTCTCAGCAACGACTCCGCGCAGATCATGCGCACCCTGAATGCGATGTCGGTCGGGTGCAAACGGCCCGAACCCGACTACTACCCGCGATCGCTGCGAGCCCAAATTGATGCGGTGAACGAGCGGATCTACACTCGGCTTGCGAATGCTGTCTATCGCGCCGGATTTGCCATCGAACAGGCGCCTTACGAAGAGGCGGTTCGTGACGTGTTCAACACGCTCGACTGGCTGGAAGGCAGATTGTCCGGCGCACGCTTTCTGATGGGGGCGGTGTTGACGGAGGCCGACTGGCGGCTGTTCCCGACGCTCGTGCGTTTCGATGCCGTTTATCATGTTCTGCATCGGTGCTGTCGCCGTCGACTGACCGATTATGCGGCGCTCTGGGCCTATGCCCGCGATCTATATGCATGGCGCGGCATCTGTGAAACCGTCGATTTCGACGAGATACGCCATGCAAGCTACACAAATGATACAGCCCACAACCCCCACCGGATTGTTGCGACTCCGCCGGATGTCGATTGGGACGCGCCCCATGATCGGGACAGTCTCGGAACCCCGCTGGCCGTGATGCGGGATGGCAGCCGTGCCGCGTTCAACCCGGCGACCGGGGAGGTGCTCTAGGGATGTCAGAAACTCTGTCCGGCCTGTTCGGTCTGGTGATGGCGGCTATGCTAACCCCCGGACCGAACAATATCCTTGTTTTTGCCGTTGCCATCGCCGGCGGCATTGGCCGCGCTGTTGTGGCGTCAACCGGTATTGCCGCCGGTATGCTCGTCCTGCTGGCTTTTAGCTGGTTCGGCGGAGCGGTGATATTCGAAACCTGGCAAGGGCTGCGTTTGATCGTCATAACTGCTGGCACCGGCTATCTGGCCTGGCTGGGCCTTGCTATGGCATTCGGTACGACGACGGAGAATGGCGAAAACCTGCCCGCCGCGTCTTTCTCGCCTTCCTCTTTCTGGCAACTCGCGGCCTTTCAGTTCGCCAATCCCAAGGCATGGGTTCTGGCGCTCGCCGCCACGTCGGCGGTTCAGACAGAGATGCCGGGTTTTGGCGGGTTGGCGACCCTGTCGGGGGTATTCACGGCGGCCTCGGCACTAAGCCTGAGTTTGTGGATTGTGTTGGGGCGACTTTGGGTCGGGCTGCACAAGAACGCAAAAATGAGGCCCTGGCTTATCAGGGGACTTGGCCTTTCACTCTTCGCCACCAGTGCGGCCTTGCTTTTGTCAGTTCTGCAGGGAGGCGTGTGATGTCTGAAAGACTGGCCGGAAAAACAGCCTTTGTCACTGCTGCCGGGGATGGCATTGGGCGCGCGATTGCGATTGCTTTGGCGGCGGAGGGTGCCACAGTTACGGCGACAAGCCGGACTAAGGGCAAGCTGGCGGTGCTTAAGAAGCGGGGCATAGCCAGAGTGGCAGCGCTCGATGTTAGCGACGCAGGCGCGGTTGCCGAAATGGCGTCGGGAATCGCGAAACTCGACATCCTGGTGAACTGCGCCGGGCTTGTTTGCACTGACACGGTGCTGACAGCTAGCCGTGCACAGCTCGCAAACGTTATAGGGATAAACCTGTTTGGCGCGTTTCACGTCACCCAGGCGCTATTGCCAGCAATGATCACGGCCGGTGGCGGGGCGATCATCAATATCGCATCGATCATCTCATCGCTGAAGGCGGCACCGGGCCGGTTTACCTATGGCACCAGTAAGGGTGCGCTGATCGGTATGACCCGGTCGATTGCCTGCGATTATGCCGAACACCGGATCAGGTGCAACGCGATCTGCCCCGGAACCATCGAGACGCCTTCGCTGAAACGGCGGATTGCATCAGCGCCCGACAGTGCCGCCGAACGGCGCCAGTTTCTTTCCCGCCATCCCATCGGGCGGCTGGGCCAGCCCAACGATGTGGCGGCCCTGACCGTTCATCTTGCAGGAAATGAAGCCGGTTTTACCACCGGACAGACCTTTGTGTTGGACGGCGGATGGACGATATAGCGATGGTCAGCCCGTAAGCCTTTCGGGACAGGGCCGCGAATGGCCAAACGATAGGAGGTCAAGATGAATGTTCTGGTTCTCGGAGCCACAGGGACAATTGGCACCGCAGTAACCGGCGAGCTTTTGCGGGCGGGGCACGACGTTCTGGCGCTTAGCCGTTCTGAGAGATCGGACAGCAAACTGCGCGGGCAAGGTGCAGCTGTTTTGCGGGGCGATCTGCGCCAGCCTTCCGAATGGTGCAACGCGGTGGCCGACTGCGATACTGTTGTGCAGGTGGCCGCGACGTTCGAGGACGACATGGGCCCCGTTGACCTCAACCTTCTGAAAACCTTGGAAAGGGCGCTGGTCCGGTCCGGGCGCCGGATCAAAATTATCTATACCGGCGGTTGCTGGCTTTATGGCGCGACCGGTGATGCCGTCGCTGATGAAACATTTCCCTTCCGGA
>JALSJL010000120.1 GCA_026989405.1 Marinosulfonomonas sp.
GTATCCGCTTGGCGACGGGCGCTTGCGGCTGGAAAGCGTCGGCAACGCCATCGACATGGCCGAGGCCGTCGCCGCCAACATGCTGGGCGCCGGCCAGCCCTATGTGCCAAAACCATGGTTCTGGTCGGACCAGTTCGACCTCAAGCTGCAGATTGCCGGGCTGAATACCGGCTACGACACGATCATCACGCGCCCGGCCGAGGGCACGGATTCGGTGTCATTCTGGTACTACGCCGGCAAGCGTTTGCTGGCGGTCGATGCGATCAATGAACCACGCGCCTACATGGTCGGCAAACGGCTGATCGAGGCGGGAAAATCGCCCGACCCGGCGTTGATTGCCGATACCGGCACCGACCTGAAAACCCTGCTGCGCGCCTGATGCGGATCATCGCGGGCAGAAACCGCGGCCTGAGGCTGGCAAGCGTCGGCAAGGGCGATACCGCAGCCCATTTGCGCCCCACGACGGACCGGGTGCGCGAAAGCCTGTTCAACGTGCTGATGGGCGGGGCCCATGGCGACCCGATCAGCGGCGCCCGTGTGCTGGACCTGTTTGCCGGCACAGGTGCTCTGGGGCTGGAAGCCCTGTCGCGCGGCGCGGCGCAGGTGACATTTGTCGATGATGGCCCCAAGGCGCTCGGACTGATCCGCCAGAACATCAAGCTGTGCCGGGCGGGCGACGACACAGCCGTCATGCGGCGCAACGCAACCCGGCTGGGCGACAATCCCGGCGCGCCGTTCGATCTGGTTTTCCTGGACCCACCCTATGGCAAGGGGCTTGGCGAAAAGGCGCTCGGCGCGGCTCGCACCGGCGGTTGGCTGGCAGATGGCGCGCTTGTCGTAGTCGAGGAAAACCACCCGGTCGCGCCCACTGAATTCCGGGTGCTTGACAGCCGGCGCTACGGCGAGACCCACATCACCCTGCTGGACGCGACGCCATGACACCGCCCGCCCTGATCATCTTTGACTGCGACGGGGTGCTGGTCGATAGCGAACCGATCACCAACGCGTTCCTGCTGAAGGATCTGGCCCGTTTCGGGCTGCACCTGACGATGAAAGACTGCGACAGGCTGTTTGTGGGCGGCACGATGGCGGGGGCCGGCGACATCGCGCGCAGCATGGGCGCTGCACTGCCCGAGGATTGGGTCGACGACTACTATGCCCGGGTCTATGCGCATCTTGAAAATGGCGTGCCGCTTGTCGCCGGCATCGGCGATATCCTGGCGCGGGTCGATGCGCTGCAGATACCCCATTGCGTGGTTTCGAACGGCTCGGAAACCAAGATGAGGATCACCCTGGGCCAGAACGGGCTGTGGGAGCGATTTCAGGGCGCGATGTTTTCAGCGCACCGCTACAAGACCGCCAAGCCGGACCCGGAGCTCTTGCTTGTCGCCGCGCGCCAGTTTGGCGTGGACCCGGCCGAATGCGTGGTGATCGACGACAGCCCGTCGGGTTGCCGGGGGGCTGCCAATGCCGGGATGCGGTGCATCGGATTTGCCGCACGCAGCGACGGCGAAAACCTCGCCGCAACGGGCGCGACGGTGATCCACTCGATGTCGGAACTGCCGCCGCTGATCGGGCTCAGCCCCAGGTCGGGTGGAACTTTCCGGCCGGGGAGTTCGTGAAAATTTCCACCCCGTCGGCCGTGACCCCAACCGAATGCTCATACTGCGCCGACAGCGATTTGTCGCGTGTCACCGCTGTCCAGTCGTCGCCCAGCACCTTGGTTTCGGGACGGCCAAGGTTGACCATCGGCTCGATGGTGAAAAACATGCCCTCTTCCAGAACGGCACCGGTTCCACGCCGCCCGTAGTGCAACACGTTGGGCGGCGCATGAAACACCCGCCCCAGCCCATGCCCGCAAAAATCGCGCACAACGCTCATGCGCTGGCTTTCCACGTAACGCTGGATGGCATGGCCGATATCACCAAAGGTATTGCCCGGCTTTACCGCATCAATGCCCAGCATCAACGCATCATAGGTCACCTGCATCAACCGCTCGGCCCGACGGTTCGGCTTGCCGGCCACATACATCCGCGACGTGTCTCCGAACCAGCCGTCAACGATCACCGTCACGTCGATATTCAGAATGTCGCCGTCTTTCAACAGCTTGTCGCCCGGGATACCATGACAGACAACATGGTTCACCGAAATGCAACTGGCGTGACGATAGCCCTTGTAGCCGATCGTCGCCGATTTCGCGCCCGCCGCCTCGACCTTGTCGGTGATGATCTCGTCAAGCTTGCCCGTGGTCGTGCCAGGCACGACATGCTCGATCATCTCGTCAAGAATTTCCGCAGCCAGCCGCCCGGCCTTGTGCATGCCGGCAAAATCAGTTGCCTCATAGATGCGTATGCCGTCTTTCGTCAGCCGGCCCCGGCTCTGGTCTTTCACGTCCATTCTCCGCGTTCTCGTATTCACGATCTACATAATGCAGCCCGGCGACAAGAACCAGAGGCACGGCTCACCTTCTTCTGTCTGCAAATACTCCCGCGGGAGGCCCCGCGACGCATGCAATTCACGCGGCGCAAACCCTATTCCAGAACCGGCAGCACGCGCCCCAATTCAACCCTTTCCCGGTTGATCAGGCAATCGTAACACACAACCTCGACGCCCGCCGCACACGCACGCTCGAACCCCGCCGCGTAGGCTGCGTCGATATCGGCCGCCAAGGCGAAACGGTCGCAATCGGTGCGCTGCACAAGATAGAACATCACCGCCCGGTGGCCTTCGCGCACCATCGCAGCCAGATCATCCAGATGGCGCAAACCGCGTTCGGTGCGCGCGTCGGGAAACTCGGCCAGGCCCGGTGCCCGGCTCAGATGGGCGTTTTTCACTTCGACATAGGCATCCGGCAGCCCATCGCCTGACAAAAGAAAGTCTACCCGCGATTTCTCGGCATACTTCACTTCCGGACGCAGGTTCGAATAGGCCGAAAGTTCCGGCACGAGCCGCTTGCCAAGCGCCTCTTTCACCACCCGGTTGGGCACCATCGTATCGATCCCGGCCCAATGCCCGCCACCAAGCTCCACCAGTTTCCAGCCAAAACGCAGCTTGCGCTTCGGGTCGTCGTTCGGCTCCAGCCAGACCCGCATGCCCGGATCGGCCAGCCCCGTCATCGCACCGGGGTTGGCGCAATGGCTGACAACCTCGCGCCCGTCATCCAGCTGCACATCGGCCAGAAACCGTTTGTAACGCCGGATCAGCGTGCCCGGCACAAGGGGGGTGGAAAATCGCATGCCAGCGGACTTATACCGGCAGGGCCATCACTGCAAGGAAACGCCAATGCCCAATCCTACCGCCGCCATGCTCGTGATCGGGGATGAAATCCTGTCGGGCCGCACGCAGGACACCAACACGAACCACCTTGCAAATGCTCTGACCGCCCAGGGCATCGACCTGCGCGAAGTGCGCGTGGTGCCGGATGAACAGCCGGCTATCGCCAACGCACTCAACGATTTGCGGGCGCGATTTGACCATGTGTTCACCTCGGGCGGGATCGGCCCGACCCATGATGACATCACCGCCGATGCCGTCGCGGCAGCGTTCGGCGTGCCGGTTGGCGTGCGCGATGACGCGCGCGCCGCGATGCAGGCATTTTACGACACCATCGGCGGCAAGCTGACGCCCTCGCGCCTGCGCATGGCACGCATCCCGCAAGGGGCGACCCTGATCGACAACGAGATTTCCGGCGCGCCGGGGTTCACCATTGGCAATGTGCATGTCATGGCCGGCGTGCCGAGCGTGTTCAAGGCAATGGTCGCGGGCCTGTTGCCAACGCTGGCTGGCGGCGCACCGGTGCAAAGCCGTTCCCTGCGCGTCGAACGCGGCGAAAGCGAGATCGCCGAGGAACTGGCCGCCCTGGCCGCAGATTTTCCCGACCTGTCCATCGGCTCTTACCCGTTCCGGCAAGAAGGTATTTTCGGCACCAACATCGTGGTACGCGGTCAGGACGGCGCACGCGTTGACAAGGCTTTCGCCCGTCTGTCGGACCTGTTTGCCGAGAACCGCGCATGACAGGCACCCCTGCGCTTTTCGATGTTCTCGAGGCAACCTGGCCACCTGTCGACCGCCACGCGCTTGGCGGCTGGATCATTCGCAACGGAGGCGGAGGCGGGCAGCGGGTTTCGGCGGCAACCCAGGATAGCCCCGACCTGCCCGATATTTCACTGGCCGAAAACGCCATGCGGTCGCTGGGTCAGGCACCGTTGTTCATGGTGCGCCCCGGCCAGGACGCGCTTGACGCGGCGCTGGAAAGCCGCGGCTACACCGTCAATGACCCGACCCTGTTGTTTGCCT
>JALSJL010000121.1 GCA_026989405.1 Marinosulfonomonas sp.
GCTGCCTTAAACATCTCATTTGCCGCCCAGTCCCAACTGAACACCTCCGCAACAGCGGTGCATTGCGCAATCGCGTCGGCCTCTGATTTGAAGGTCACGCCATTCGGAAAGCGCTGGTTGAACTCGTCAAGCTGTTCTTCGCAAGCGCCCTTAAGCATGTCTGTGGTGATCTTTTCCATCTCTCATCATCCGAAAAGCCCCGGCGACAGTCTAGCCGCCGGGGAAGTTGTGGCGATGCCAAGCGCGGCCCGCCCTGGGAGTTACTCAACCCGCCAGACCGTGACAGACTTGTCCTCGTTGGTGCGGGTTGCGAACTTGGCACCGTTACCATTCCCCCAAGCGTGGGCGCCTGAGGCAACGCGGCTGGAGCCGCTTTTGAAGACCGCTGCCGCAGGGTCATCTGCCGGAACCGTGAAGCTGTCGCCAACGTCCATTTCCGCAAAAGGGTATTTCAACCCATGCCTGGACGGTATCGGCACGTTATTTTTGATTTCATAGGTCATTCGGTTTTTCCTCTGTAAGTTTTCGTATGTCGCGGATTCATCCAGCAACCATCTCGTCGCGTTTGTCGTCGGCTTCGCTTGCCTCCCTGTCTGCCTGCTCGTCCATGATTGCCTGATCCGCTTCATCACGAGCGCGACAGGACGCGGCAACCAGGTCTTCGGTGGCGGCGTAAATGTCGTGGCGATCCGTCAGGTCGCAGGCGATGAAATAAAGCTGGTCGAGCGCGTCGGCCAGAGGGCCATTGTCGCCGTTGCCTCGGGTCTGGCCGCGAAGAACACGTTGCAGTTCAAGGGCTTGGGTGCTGGTGATCATGACTGATCCCCCTGCTGATAGAATAGTACCGCGAATGTCCTTGCAGATTCTTCTTTGTAAATAGCCCATTCCTGTGACATTGCCTCATCGTAGGCCTTATGTACCTGAGCCTTTGCCTCGTTGCTGGACTTATACAATTTTACAATTGCCTTGTCATAGGCTTTAACCGCCGGAGCTATTGCCTCGCGGTAAACCCTCCGCGCCTCTGACGTTATTACGCGAAAGGTTTTCCACTCTGGGTAGTCGAGCAAGTTCCTTGCGGCGCAACCCCACTCGAACACACCTGCAACAGCGGTGCATTGCGCAATCGCGTCGGCCTCTGACTTAAACGTCATGCCGTTGGGGAATCGCTGGGTGAACTCGTCAAGCTGTTCTTCGCAGGCGTCTTCCAACATATCTGCGGTGATCTTCTTCATTGTTGCTCTCCGGTTTCTTGTTCTGCCCTACCGTGCGATATTTGCACGGTATAGTCAACAACTAAATATGCAAATATCGCTTGCGGCTGCGCAAATATCGCGTATGATCGAATGCATGAAGAATCCAGCACAAACAGTAATTGAGATTTGCGGCGGCGTTCAGGCGACCGCCGAAATGGCCAATCGCCATGCTTGCAACGTGCGCCGATGGCGCGATCCGAAAGGGGATGGTCTCATCCCGTCCGATCGCGCAATGGTGCTTTTGCAGGCGGCGAAAGAGCGCGGGATAGAATTGCGTCCTGAGCACTTTTTCTATGCTGACGAGTGATTCGCAGGCGGCGGCATGCATAGTGTCGCGTTCAAACCATAACGGGGGCGTGGTCGCCTGCGAAGCCCCAAGCTTGGCCCCGGGTTCACGCCCGGGGCCGCGTTTGAGGTGACTGGATGAACCAAAACACATCATCGGCAGTCATGCAGCAGCGCCGCGAGCCGCATAAAAGTCTGGATGATTTCCCGACGCCTCCTTGGGCCACGCGCGCCCTGTGCGAGCGGCTGGACTGCGACGGTGCTAGTGTGCGTGAACCGGCGGCCAACCGGGGTCACATGGTGCGACCGTTGCGCGAGTATTTCGGGACGGTCGAGGCGTCGGACATCTTCGATTACGGGGCCGGATTTGCGGTTGGCGATTATCTGTTCGGCATGGATCCTGACCCGGTTGACTGGACCATTACAAACCCGCCGTTCCGGCTGGCCGAACAGTTCATCGCCCGGGCGTTGCGTACCAGTAGCCGGGGTTGTGCGTTCATCCTGCGCACCGCGTTTCTGGAAGGTGTCGGGCGCTGGAACAGGCTGTTTTCGCATACGCCCCCGACCATGGTTTTGCAGTTTTCTGAACGGGTGGTGATGCACAAGGGCATCCTGACAAAGACTGGTAGTACTGCAACGGCGTATTGCTGGGTGTTATTCCGCACCGATATCAGTAACACTAAAACCGAATTTGGGTGGATTGCGCCGTGTCGTAAGCGGCTGGAAAGGAATAGTGATTATCAATGACCGATCTAATCATCATCCGAGTTGAACGCCTGTGCCTGCTCAGGGCAGCACACACCGCCCGCCGGTCACACGCACCGACCAAGGCCATCATGCGGCGCCTGCGGGCTGTGACCGCGCGACTAGCGGCAATGGAGGAAAGAGGATGAAGGCGGACGAACTGACTGATTTGGGTATTGAATGGCTTTTGCGGAGATTTCCCGAGGCGACAATAGTCAGGGAAATGAGTGTTTCGGATTGGGGTGGCGCCCTTGTTGATATAGCCGCGATAACCGCTACAGAAATCGTGGGTATTGAGATTAAAGGCGAGGGTGATAGTCCAGCAAGGTTGCCCCTACAAAGGGCTGTTTATGGTCGCGTGGTGCGGAGAATGTGGCTCCTACCCGATGTAAGCCTGAAAGCGTCATGTATAAAGAAAGCCCCTAAAGGATGGGGCTTGCTGGAAGTCTGCGGCGGTAAGATTAGTGTGCACAAAACAAGGATTGCTAGAACGCAGAAGTTGCTATGTCCATACTCAATGTGCGGGACTCTCTGGCGCGATGAATTATATGAAGTCGCCAGGCTTAATAATGTTACATTTAAGGGCCGTGGGTATGTTCGTGACATCACGGAAGCAATCGTTCACCAACTCCCAGCGCCGACAATACACGATGCAATGATCCGTGAATTGCGCCACAGAAAATGGAGAAAGCCGGTTATAAATGGCTTGGATAAAAATTTTGAATTGCCACTATTGGAGAAACAACCAGGTGAATAAAACCGGCGGAATGCCCCGTAATTGGTGGTGTCATGGCTAAGCGCACAGATCGCGAGGGGCCTGTACAGCAGGCTGTCGTTGAATATCTGCGTATGGTCATGCCGGATGCCATGGTTGTCCATGTTCGCAACGAGATCAACAAGCGCGGTGTCGGATTTGCCATTGAGCTTGCCAGGGCGAAGCGGCGTGGCGTTGTTACCGGGTTTCCCGATATTGTGGTTCTGCCGTTTTCAACGGTTGGCCCGCTTTTCCTTGAAGTGAAGGCCCCAGGCGGGTATCCTGGCAAGACACAGAAGGCGGTGCACGATGATCTGCGGCGGCTTGGCTATCATGTCGGCGTGGTGCGGTCGATCGACGATGTAAGGGATTGTCTCCAACAGTGGGGTGTTGGGTTCATCGAAAAGACCGGACTGCGCGGCACGATATGACCGAACATGGGGGCTGTGCGTTACCCGTCGCACGGCCCCTGTGACCGCCCGTATCCTCCACTGCGGGCGAAGGCCGGGCAGGTTGTTTGGACTTGCCTGCCAGGCATTTACAACAGCGAAGGCCCCCGCTCTTTCAACCGGGGGCCTTGCCTTCGTCAGTGAGTGACAGTAGAGTTGCGGTGTCAAAACGCGCAGGTTCTGTTTAGCGCATTCGAAAACCAAGCGCAAGAGCCTGCCCGGAAAAAGGGCTTAGAATGAGCATACCAAAGGGAATATACAGAAAACAGCGCGCTGGTGAGATCATCGGCGGCAGTCAAACTGCTTCGCGCAGGGCCGGGTGAATGGCTGATTATCCATCAATGCCGCTCTACACTGACGCCTATATAGCCGACACTCAGCATCTGACCAACGAGGAACACGGGGTCTATCTCAGGCTTCTGATATTCTCATGGCGAACACCCGATTGCTGCCTTCCTGACGACGACAAGAGGCTTGCCCTTATGGTTGGCGTGACGGCTGGAAAATGGGCCAAGCTAAAACCGGTAATCATGGATTTCTGGACCCTTGCTGATGGGGTGTGGCGTCAAAAAAAGCAGACAGAATTGCGTGCGGTCGTGACCATTTCAGTGCAGCAAAAGTCTAACGCCGGGAAAGCATCTGCTAGAGCTAAGGCATTGAAATTAAAAGAACAGGCTTCAACGGCTGTACTCCAGCCGTTACCAACGGCTCGCCAACAACCAAAACCAAAACCAAACAGTAAGAGTTCTTCTAACGAAGAACTAGCAGCTTTCGAAGGATTCAGGACCGTTGCTAAAAGAGCCGGT
>JALSJL010000122.1 GCA_026989405.1 Marinosulfonomonas sp.
CCCCAACGCCCGTGCGCGTGCCAGAAAGGCCAGCTTGTGCAGTTCCTTGTCCTGAAAGGCTCGGTAACCGTTGGAGTCACGCAACGGTTTTACAAGCCCGATTTCTTCGTAGTACCGGATCGTTTTCGCCGGCAGCCCGGACCGCGCCGCCACATCGCCAATGTTCATCGTCAATCTCCTTTATTCCGCCGGGGCCGCCTGTGCCAGCCGTGGGCTCCCCGATCTTGATCTTGGCTGCTCCTGCATGACCGGCTGCACCCAGCGCAGGCGCAACGCGTTGCTCAGCACGAAGACGCTTGACAGCGCCATGGCCCCGGCGGCAAGCACCGGCGAAAGCAGCACCCCGAACAACGGATACATCGCCCCCGCCGCAACCGGTATCAGGACCGTATTGTAGCCAAACGCCCAGAACAGGTTCTGCCGAATGTTCTTCATTGTGCGCTGGGAGATATCGAATGCATTCACCACGCCTTTCAAATCTCCCGACATCAGCACAACGTCGGCAGCTTCGATGGCCACATCCGTGCCTGTCCCGATTGCGATACCCACATCGGCCGCCGCAAGCGCTGGCGCATCGTTGATGCCATCACCAACAAAGGCAACCTTGTCGCCAGCCTCCTGCAAAGACCGGATCGTGTCCACCTTGCCTTCCGGCATGACCTCGGCAACCACATGATCAATGCCAAGACGCGAGGCAATCGCTTCAGCGGTCGCCCTGTTGTCGCCCGTTATCATGGCCACTTTCAGCCCAAGATCATGCAGGGCGGCAATGGCTTCGGGCGTGCTTTCCTTGATCGGGTCGGAAACCGCAATGACCGCTGCAGCCTTGCCATCGACCGCAGCATAAAGCGGCGTCTTTCCCGATCTTGCCAGGTCGGCGCCAGCGGCGGCAAGCGGCCCCAGGGCCACGCCTTCCTTTTCCATCAGACGGTCGGCACCGACCAGAACCACCCTGCCGTCGACTTCAGCACGAATGCCAAGACCGGTTGTCGAAGAAAAATCCTTTACTTGCCCAAGCGGCGCGGCGCGGTTTCTGGCGGCGCGGACAATGGCCTCGGCGATCGGATGTTCGGATGACTGCTCAGCCCCGGCAACAAGGCCCAGGATCTCGGATTCATCGAAGCCTTCGGCAATCTGCAAATCGGTCAGTTCCGGGCGCCCCTGGGTAAGAGTTCCGGTCTTGTCGACGGCCACGACCGTTGCCTCCTGCAACAACTGCAGTGCATCCCCCTTGCGAAACAAGACCCCCATTTCGGCAGCACGCCCCGTGCCAACCATGATTGACGTCGGGGTCGCGAGACCCATGGCGCAGGGGCAGGCGATGATCAGAACAGACACCCCCGCAACCAGCGCAAAACCAAGCGCCGGGTCCGGACCGAATGCAAACCAGACCGCGATGGTAAGCACGGCCACCGCCATGACCGCAGGAACGAACCAGGCCGTGATCTTGTCGACCAGCCCCTGGATCGGGAGTTTTGCACCCTGCGCCTGCTCGACCATCTTGATGATCTGGGCCAGCATCGTGTCCGACCCGACTTTGGTGGCCCTGAATGTCAGGGCGCCGGTTCCGTTGATCGTGCCACCCACAACATCCGCGTCTCGGCTTTTTTCCACTGGCACCGGCTCACCGGTAATCATGCTTTCATCAACATAGGACGCACCGGAAACAACGGTCCCATCCACCGGAATTTTCTCACCCGGGCGCACATGAATGATGTCGCCAGGTGCAATTTCGTCCACTTCGACCCGGACAATTTCGCCGTCGCGTTCGACACGCGCGGTCTTGGCCTGCAGCCCGACAAGTTTGCGGATCGCTTCACCGGTGCGGCCTTTCGCGCGGGCTTCCAGATATTTGCCGAGCAAGATCAGCACGACAATGACCGCCGCAGCCTCAAAATAGACATTGGCGGTCCCCGCTGGCATCAGCCCCGGCAAGAATGTCGCCACGACCGAAAACCCATAGGCGGCAGAAGTGCCGACCGCCACAAGGGAATTCATGTCAGGGTTTCCGTGAAACAGGGCCGGGTAGCCCTTGGTGTAAAACCGCAGTCCGGGCCCGAAAAGGACGATTGTCGTCAGGACGAACTGGATCAGGCGGCTGTTCTGCTCACCGATCGTGCCATTGATGAATTCGCGCACACCGGGGATGAAGTGCCCCCCCATTTCCATGGCGAACACTGGCAGTGCCAGTATCGCGGCAATCAGGGTCAGCCTGCCAAGCCGCGTGATCTCTGCCGCTTTTCTTTCTTCCCGGCCCGATTCATCGGCCGATTTGGCCTTGGCGGGGTAGCCACTATTGGTCACGATGGCGGCAATCTCTGCCGGGGTCGTGGCGCCCGCCACATATCGCACCGTGGCCGTTTCTGTCGCCAGATTGACCGAAGCCTCCAGCACGCCCGGAACGGACATCAGCGTTTTCTCGACGCGGCCCACACAGGAGGCGCAGGTCATCGACTCGATTTCGAGAACAACTTCGTCGATCGCGACCGGATACCCCGTTTTTTCCAGGACTCTGGACAGTTCGCCCGCATTCACCTTGTCGCTGTCAAAAGTGACTTGCGCCGTTTCATTGGCCAGATTGACCCGCGCGTCATCAACGCCGTCGACCTTTGCCAGCGCCTTTTCAACGCGGCCCACGCAGGATGCGCAAGTCATCCCTTCCACCTGGAAAGCCACCGATCTTTTCGCAGCCATATGATTTGCCCAATCCATCATGCTGGTTTCAGTTCCAGATGATACATGGGGGTTCCAGTAAGTGGAAGGTCAACCCCCGGCCTTCCAGAAACCATGACCCGTAATCATTCTTGACCTTCCGGCGCTGGAACCAATAGGTGCACAACAAACTGGAAAACCGGAGAGACCAATGACAAAATTCAATGTTCCCGACATGAGCTGCGGCCACTGCAAATCGGCTGTCGAAAAGGCTGTTGCAAGCGTTGACCCAGATGCCAGGGTGCAGGTCGACCTGGACAACCGGACTGTCGAGATCGACGCCAAAGTCGATGACGCCGCCTTGGTTGCGGCCCTGAAATCTGAAGGCTACGGCGCCTCGCCGGCCTGATGGCAGCCTTGCAGGCTATTGCCCACGAGGCCCCCTTGCCCCGCAGGCAATACCTTGTCACTCTTCCGAGCGCGCCTGTTCGACCATGGCTTCAAGCTCGCTGAGCTCGACAAATCCGGGCGCCAACCCGTTTCCGATCACAAATGATGGCGTCCCGTTGAAGCCAAGCTGCTGGGCCAGGGCGGCGGTTGTCTGCAGGTGCTCGTCAATCTCAGGGGCCTCCATATCGGCGCGGAGCTGATCCAGATCCAACCCGACATCCTTGGCCGTGCGCATGACACTTGCCTCATCGGCCCGACCCTTCAGCCCCATCAGCGCTTCGTGGAACTCCTGATATTTGCCCTGGTTTCGCGCCGCAAGCGAGGCGCGGGCCGCCACCACCGATCCTTCACTCAGGATTGGCCATTCACGATAGACGACTCTGACGTTCTTGTCCTTGTCAAGCAACCGGGCCACTTCTGCCGCGGCACGTTTGCAAAACGGACAGTTGTAGTCGAAGAACTCGACAACCGTGACATCGCCGTCCGGGTTGCCGATCTCGGGGGCGTTAGGGTCATTTTCCAGCAGATTGCGCTGGCCTGACAGAGTTTCTGCCTGCGCCTTGGCAGTTGCCTCGGCTTCGCGCTCGCGCAGGATCGCAACAGCGTCCAGCACGATCTGGGGATTTTCCAGGATCGCTTCCAGGGCAAGGCGCTTGATGTCTTCCTCTGTAAACTCGACGGCATACGACGGAACGGCCGACCCCAGGGCCAGTGCCACCAAACCAATTCCAAATGCTCTTCGCACCTCAGTTTCCTTCTGTTTGTTCTGATGCCGTTCGTTCCTGCTGAATCGCCTGAATCTGCGCGGGCCATCGTGATTTGATATAGGCCAGTGTATCCCAAATCTGGTCGGCCGACAGCTCTTTCGAAAAACCCGGCATCCCGCTCTTGAAGCCGGATACGCCATTTTTCTCAAGTGTTGCAGCACCGCCAAGAGCGATGTAGTCAAACAAGAGCCCGTCGCCATGGTGCCATGTATGGCCTGTGGCATCGTGTGGTGGAGCGGGAAGAACACCGTCGTCGCCGGGGCTCTGCCAGTTTTCCTGCCCTTCCAGGTCAGCACCATGGCATGCTGCACAGTTTTTTGCATACAGCGCCTGACCTGCACTGGCCGACGCCGTG
>JALSJL010000123.1 GCA_026989405.1 Marinosulfonomonas sp.
GTATATCGGTGATCCTGACGGCAGGCACATTCTTGCGTGGAAAAATCCACATAGGCGATCGCTCGCAAGCCGGTGGCCGTATCGGTGACCCGGCATCTGGTACACTGGCAGAACGCATGGATGACATGGGATTTGCCCTTGGTCGCCTCAAGACCGGAACGCCGCCAAGGTTGGATGGAAAGACAATCAACTGGTCTGTGCTGGAGCACCAGGCGGGCGATCGTGATCCGGTGATGTTGTCCTTTCTGTCGACTAAACCATCGGCAAGGCAAATAGCATGCGGGATTTCCGCAACAAACCCGCAGACCCATGAAATCATTCGGGAAAATATCGATAGATCCGCGATGTATGGCGGTTCGATCGGCGGGGTTGGCCCCCGATACTGCCCCTCGATCGAGGACAAGGTGGTGCGGTTTTCCGACAAGGACTCGCACGCGATTTTTCTGGAGCCGGAGGGGTTGGATGACGACACGGTTTACCCCAACGGCATTTCAACCTCTCTGCCACTCGATGTGCAGGAGGCCTATGTGCGTTCCATTCGGGGCCTGGAGAACGCGACCATTCTTCAGCCGGGATATGCGATTGAGTATGACTATATTGATCCTCGCGGGTTGACGCCCAGCCTGGAAAGCAAGGATTTCCCCGGGCTTTACCTGGCTGGGCAAATCAATGGAACAACCGGGTATGAAGAGGCGGCGGGGCAAGGATTGGTGGCCGGGTTGAATGCGGGCCGCGCTGCGCTCGGGAAAAGCCCTGTGGTTTTCGAGCGGACGAATTCCTATATCGGCGTCATGATCGATGACCTGATCACCCGTGGAGTGAGCGAGCCATATCGGATGTTTACTTCGCGCGCAGAATTCCGATTGTCTTTGCGCGCCGACAATGCGGATCAACGCCTGACACCGCTTGCGATCTCGCTCGGATGCGTGACCGCACACCGTCAACAAGTCTTTGAAACCAAAATGGAAAACCTGGCTTCTGCCACGAGTCTTCTGAAGACAACCCGTCTGGCCCCCCGCGCGATTTCAGAGCTGGGAATCAAGATAAGTCCCGATGGCGCCAGGCGAGACGGGTATTCTTTGCTCGCCTTCCCGGATGTTGGCTGCGAGCAGTTAATCCGATTGATACCGGGTTTCGGTGAATTCAAGCCGGAGATCTGCGATCAGGTGGCCAAAGACGCCATGTATGCGAACTATATAGAGCGGCAGGCGCGTGATGTTGAAGCGCTGCGTCGCGATGAAGCCCATGAAATCCCTGTGGATTTCCCGTATGAGGGTTTGCCGGGTCTTTCCAGTGAGCTGACGAAAAAGATGAAAACCGCCCGGCCGGCCAATCTTGCCCAGGCCGCACGTATCGAAGGAATGACCCCCGCTGCGCTGACATTGCTGCTGGCCAAATTGCGGCAGAACACACGATCGAAATCGGCGTGAGCGTCGATGGCGAAGCCGCTTTTCAAGAGAAGGCCAATGTTTCACGTGAAACATTGGCAAGGTTCCGGCAATATCACGAAATTCTTCTGAAGTGGAATCAGAAGATCAACCTGATTTCGGCAGGCCAGACCCCAGAAGCCATATGGACTCGGCACTTTCTTGATTCTGTTCAACTTTTTGATCTTGCAGCAAACAAACCGCAGGACTGGGTTGATATCGGCGCCGGCGGTGGGTTTCCGGGCCTGGTCAACGCCATCCTGGCGGCAGAGAAGGCGCCGGACATGCGGTTTGCGTTGGTTGAGGCGGATGCGCGAAAAGCTGCTTTTCTACAGACGGTTAATGTAAAGCTGAAACTGTCGGTCGAGGTCATCAACGAACGTGTCGAGAACCTGGAGCCATTGCGAGCAGACATACTGTCAGCACGGGCACTCGCGCCATTGCCGCGGTTGCTTCCATATGCCGAGCGGCATTTGCGGCCGGATGGCATGGCTCTTTTCATGAAGGGCGCGAGATACCGCCAGGAAGTCGAAGAAGCGCTTGAAAACTGGAAGTTTCGGCTTCAAGAATACCCAAGCATAACGAACGGCGAAGCCGTCATCCTGAAACTTGGAGAAATCAGACGTGTCTGATCCCACCCGGCCACCCGGCCCGAAAATCATTGCGGTCGTCAACCAGAAGGGCGGCGTGGGCAAGACCACAACCACGATCAACCTGGGTGCTGCCCTGGCCGAACTGGGTTTCCATGTACTTCTGGTCGACATCGACCCGCAGGGAAATGCCTCGACCGGGCTGGGCATCGGTAGAGAAGATCGCAGACTTACCACCTATGATTTGTTGTTGGATGAAGCAGACATACAAGATGTGGTGCAGGAAACCGATGTAGAGGGGCTCTGGATCACGCCGGCGACAACCGATCTGAGTTCGGCGGACATTGAAATGATCGCGAACGAAAAACGCAGTTACCTGTTACACGACGCCCTACGTCAGCGCGGCATCGACAAATATGAGTTCGACTACGTTCTGATAGATTGTCCGCCTTCGTTGAGCTTGCTCACCGTGAATGCGATGGTGGCCGCACATTCGGTTCTGGTGCCGCTGCAAAGCGAATTCTATGCCCTTGAAGGCCTGTCCCAGCTTCTTCTCACCGTTCGTGAGATCAGGCAAAGCGCCAATCCGGATTTGCGCATTGAAGGCATTGTCATGACGATGTTTGATACTCGCAACAACCTGTCGCGCCAGGTTGAGGCCGATGCCCGCGACAATCTTGGTGCACTGGTCTTCAAGACGATCATTCCGCGCAATGTGCGTATCAGCGAAGCTCCGTCCTTTGCCGTGCCGGTGCTTGACTACGACAGCAAATCGAAAGGCAGCGAAGCATATCGGGCGCTGGCCGCTGAAATCGTTGCCCTGCAGGGCCAACAGCAACAACGAGGTTAGAAATGACAAGTTCGAAGTCTGCAAAGCGAGGTTTGGGGCGCGGTCTTTCGGCGCTGATGGCCGATGTACGGCCCGAGACGGATGAAAACGCCCCTCGACCTGGCGCGGGCAAGCAGGTTCAAACCGTGCCAATCGAACAGCTGCACCCGAACCCCGAGCAGCCGCGCCGCAGGTTTTCAAAGGGCGATCTTGATGAGCTGGCCGATTCAATTCGGGAAAAGGGCGTTCTTCAGCCCCTGATTGTCCGAAAACATCCAACCAAATCAAATGATTACGAGATTGTCGCGGGCGAACGCCGTTGGCGCGCCGCTCAGCTTGCCCCGTTGCACGAGCTGCCGGTCATCATCCGGGACCTCAGCGACGATGAGGTGTTGGAAATCGCGATCATCGAGAATGTTCAGCGCGCCGATCTGAACCCGGTTGAAGAGGCGGCAGGCTATCGGCAGCTCATGGAGCGGTTCGGGCATACGCAAGAGCAACTGGCAAAAGCGCTGTCCAAGAGCCGCAGCCACATCGCCAACCTGATGCGGCTTCTGCAGTTGCCTGGCGATGTGCTGGAGCTTGTGCAGGAAGGCAAGCTGTCGGCTGGTCATGCCAGGGCGCTGATCACGACTGACGACCCTTCGGTTCTGGCGCGTGAGGTTGTTTCCAAGGGGCTTTCCGTTCGGGAAACAGAAAAACTGGCGCAAGGGAAGGGCAGCTCACGCAAGCCCGCTCAACGTGCACCGAAAGAAAAAGATGCCGATACGCGCGCGCTGGAACAGGAGCTTTCGGCAAATATTTCCATGGCGGTATCCATTGAACACAGCGCCAAGGAAGGTGCGGGGCGGGTGGTGATCAAGTATGAAAACATGGATGAGCTTGACGAAATTTGCCGGATCCTGTCGTCGTAGACTGCCCGACACTATGCGTCAGGCGGCAGAAATTCGCGCAAGATCGCATTCAGGACAGGTCGTCCACTGCTTGTGACGGCAAGCGCATCTCCGCGAGAAGCAACAAGCCCGACTTCGGATAACTCTTTGATTTTAGGTTGTAAATACTCTGTATCGATCCAACCTGACAGCCTCTCCAACGACACGCCGTCGCGGACACGAAGACCCATCATCAGATATTCAACGGCTTGATCCATCGGGGACAGCGCGGTGCTTTGCAGCTCTCCCGAACCATTGCTTTCAACCCGGGACAACCAGGCGTCTGGCATAAGTGGCGTTTGCGTGGCAATCCGCTTGTCACCAATGCTCAAACGGCCATGAGCGCCCGGTCCGATGCCAACATAATCGCCGCCGCGCCAGTAGATCATGTTGTGCCGAGAATGGGCGCCGGGCTCTGCGTGGTTGGATATTTCATAGGCCG
>JALSJL010000124.1 GCA_026989405.1 Marinosulfonomonas sp.
CGCAGGGATCGCGATGCCAAACGTGGCGATGAAATAGGGGCGGATGCCTTCGCATTCCATGCCGGTGCAGGCATAGGACCAGGCCTTGAGCCATGGCTCGATGGTCCAGGTTTCCGGCAGGGCAATTATCGACGTCGTGCGGATCTCGGCCAGCGGTTTGAACGATGCCACAAGCATCACGTATAGCGGCGCCAGGAAATAGAGTGCGGCCAGGAACAACCCGCTGTAGAGCGCGGCCGTCCTGGTGGTGAAACGCGGCTTGGTCATTCCTTCCTCCGCACTTCATAGATCAGATAGGGCAGAATGATCATGATCATTGTCGCCACCATGATCACCGCACCCGCCGACCCCTGACCGATTTTCCCCCGCTCGAAGAAATAGTCATAGACGTAGCGCGCCGGCACATCCGACGAATAGCCCGGCCCGCCTTTTGTCAACGCCACGACCACATCAAAGCTGCGGATAACCTGGAACCCCAACAGCATGATCGCGGTCAACAATGTCGTGCGCAGCTGAGGCAGGATTATGCTGACATAGACGCGCCAGGTGGGCACCCGGTCAATCCGCGCGGCATGCCATGTTTCGGCGCCAATGGATTTTATCCCGGATAGAAAAAGGATCATGATCAACCCGGTGCCATGCCATATTGCCGCAAAGGCAACCGTGTAAATGGCGTAGTCGGTTGAGACGAGCCAGTTGAACTTGAAGGTCTCGAACCCCATGCCGCGAACGATCGCCTGAATACCCGTGGTCGGGTTCAGCAGCCATTGCCATGCCAGGCCGGTGACAACCAGCGACAGGGACATCGGGTAAAGATACAGCGTGCGAAAAAGAACTTCGCCCCTGGTAACGCGGTCCAGAAGGATGGCCAGAAATATCCCGAACCCAAGGCAGCCCACCAGGTAAAGCCCGCCAAAGATGAACATGTTCCCGTAGGCAGTCCACCAACGGGGGTCGGCAAACAGTTTCTTGTATTGCGCGGTCCCTGCAAGGCTGTGGCTGGGCAGGAACTCTGAATCGGTGAAGGACAGGAAAACCGTATAGGCGCCAAATCCCCAGATAAAATACAACGCAATCACCGAAGTTGGCAACAGCACCAACAGGGCTTTGACGCGGTTTGGAGACATGCGACGCATGGGGTGCCTTTCGAAATGCCGGGGGCGGAACGGGTCCGCCCCCGGGCTCAGGTGTTATTTCGGCATCATGCCAATGAACATCGCATGGGCATCGGCCGGAGACATGTCGCTGCTCCAGAAAGCGGCAAGCGTGTCCTTGACAGCCGTGCCGATTTCGCTGGCGCGACCATTCCAGTGGGTGATCGTGTTGCCCGTTTGCATGGCAGCAACCGCCTTGGCCGGGCACCCTTCGAAATCATCCGCATCGGCACCGACGACCGCAGGCAGCGTGCCCTTGGCGCGTGCTGCTGCAATCTGGGTCTCCGGGTCCATCACGGCGCTGGCAAACAATGCCTGTGCAGCCGCGTCTTCCGCAGAACCACCGGCAATGAACTGGAATCCATCAGCCACAGCCGTCAGGCTTGTGTCCCATGGTGTCAAGCGGCAGGACCAGCTGCCGCCCTCTTCACCCATGTCCGAGAAGGCACCTGCAGCCCAGGGGCCCATGAAGAAATAGGCGCCATCACCAGCGATCAGCAAGGACGCCGTGTCGTTCCAGCTTCGGCCTGCGCTACCTTCGTCGGTGTATCCACGCAGTTCACCCATCATTTCAAAAGCGTGCAGCATGTCTTCGCTGGCAACCATGTCGGCATCGCCTGACATCACGCCGTCATAGAGCTCATCGCCACCCGCCGCCAGAATGACGTGATCGAACAGGATGGCGATCTGCCATGGGTCACCGCCAATGGCGATCGGGGTCTTGCCGGCGTCTTTCAGTACCGGCAGGCTTGCCATGAATTCGTCAAAGGTGTTTGGCGGTTCAACCCCGGCTTCTGCCAAGACGTCGTTGTTGGTGTACATCCAGTTGATGACATCCACGAAGACTGGCGCCGACACGTATTTGCCATCATGTTTGGCCGTCGCGGCCAAACCCGCCGGCAACCGTGCATCCCAGTTTTCGGCATCTGCAACAGCGCTGACGTCAGCCAGAAGGCCACTCTTGGCAAAGTTCTGCGATGTGCCGCCCAAGGTGGACTGCAACGCCATCGGCGGATCGCCACCAATGATGCGGGTCTTGGTTGACGCGATGCTCTGTTCGGTATCCGGGAACGTGGTTTCAGCCCAGGTCCCGCCCAGGGATTCATATTTCTCGCGGAAAATCCGCATTGCAGCGACTTCGTTTTCGGCATTCCAGTTGTGCGAAACATCGCTACCCGCCTGGACGCCTCCGGTGCCCAACATCAGCGCACTGGCCGATGCAAGCAAGGCAATGTGCAACTTGTTCATTGTCGTCTCCCTATCTACCGGCTTTTCAATCTTTGGGCAGGCGCACTATCCGGTGTCGCGCGCGTGCAAGACCATCCCTAACCCGTCGATTTCAGGCTTCGGGCATTCCACCATTCGGATATGACCCCCAGGCATGTTTCCATGTCGTCCCGGGTGCCAACCGAGATGCGAAGTTCATTGCTGTCGCCAGAAACCGGGCGAGCTATTATTCCCACGGCCTGCAGGGCGGCATCAATTTCATTTGCCTGCGTGCCCCCGGGGCCAAAGTCGATCAGAATGAAATTGGCCTGGCTCGGCACCACTTTCAGGCCCAGATCCCGCAGTTCACCTGCGAACCAGTCACGGGTTTCAACCACCATGTCGCAAGTGTTTTTCAGATAGTCCTGATCGCGCATGGCAGCCGCGGCCGCAGCGAGCGCCGGTGCGTTCGTGTTGAACGGCGTGCGAAGGCGCGAAACCGCATCGATCACCACGGTCGGGGCGGCAACCCAGCCAATGCGCAGCGCCGCCATGCCGTAGCCCTTGGAAAAGGTCCGGGTGACGATCACTCTGCCATCGGGTTTGAACAACGTCCTGATCCCGCTGTCATAGTCATCCGCCCGCACAAATTCGGCGTAGGCACCATCCAGCATCAACACCACATCGGCAGGCAGTTCTGCATCCAACCGTCGGATCTGATCGATGGTCAGATAGGTTCCCGTGGGGTTGTTCGGTGAACACAGGTAAACGATTTTCGTATCCGGGCGCACAGCCGCCAGGACACCGCCGATGTCGATGCAATGGTCGATCTCGGGCACCGAAATGACCTCGGCCCCAGAGGCACGCGCATAGATCTCGGCCATGACAAAGCTGTTTGCGCTCATCACCACGCTGTCGTCAGGTGACAGCAGCACACGCATGACCAGCCCGATGCCTTCTTCGGACCCGTTCGAACAGAACAGATTGGCCGGATCAACACCGTGGATTTCAGAGATTGCCGCGCGCAGATCCGTTTGTGCGCCATCTGGATAGCGGCCCAGTTTCACACCCGTGCTGTCATAGGCACGTTGCGCCGCCGGGCTGGGTGGGTAGGGCAATTCGTTGGATGAAAGCTTGATCGGTTCCGCCACGCCTTCGATCGCCGACTGACCCATTTTGTAGGGTGCAATTGCGTTCAGTGATGGTTTGGTTTTGACGTTCATGGTGTTCTCTGTTCTTGCGCGTCAATCTGGATCATGACGGACTTGGATTGCAGGTATTCGGACAGGCCCAACTGGCCCAATTCACGGCCCCAGCCCGATTGACCGTAGCCGCCCATCGGCATCGCCAGATCGGGGATGTTGTGGGTGTTGACCCAGACGATGCCGCAGTGCAGCCGCCGGGTGACGCGCATGGCGCGGTTGATGTCGCGGGTCCATACGCTGGCGGCCAGCCCGAAACTGGTGCCATTGGCCAGTGCCACCGCCTGGTCTTCGGTCTTGAATGTGGAAACCACCAGAACCGGGCCGAAAACCTCATCCTGCACCAGCGGATCGCTTTGATCGTCCAGCGCCAGAATGGTGGGCGGATAGTAGCAGCCCTGGCCCTTGATCGGCGTGCCGCCGCATAGCAGTTTGGCACCGCGCGCAACGGCGGCGTCCACCTTGGACTGGATGGCTTCCAGGTGGCTGCGCGAGGCGATTGGCCCCATATCCGTGTCTTCGGCAAGCGGATCACCGACCTTCAATGAATTGGCCTTGGCAACCAGTTTGGGCAGCAGGGCATCGCGGACATCTTCGTGCAGATACAGCCGCGATCCAGCCACACAAACCT
>JALSJL010000125.1 GCA_026989405.1 Marinosulfonomonas sp.
GGGGTATCCGCCCTTCAACATCGAGCAGACCAGCGAAGACAGCTATCGCATCACGCTGGCAGTTGCCGGGTTTTCGGAAGATGATCTTTCGATCTCCGTGGAAGACCGGCAGTTGATTGTCCGGGGTCGTCAGAAGGATGATACCAAGGATCGCGTCTATCTGCATCAGGGCATCGCCGCACGACAGTTCCAGCGCGCATTCGTGATGGCCGATGGTGTCGAAGTGGCTGGCGCCAAGCTGGAAAACGGGCTGCTGCACATCGATCTGAAACGCGCACGCCCCGAGCCGACCGTTCAAAGCATCAAGATAAACCGAAGTTGAGGGAAGGAGAGCATCACTTGAACACGAAATATCCCAATATTCCCGATGCCGGCACGCCGATCGTCTATGTGCGGCCGGTCCGCCCGGAAGAGCTGCCTGACGAGTTGCGCGCGCAGGTCGAGGCAGGCGGCATCGAAAAGCTCTACGCAGTGCACGACGAAAACGGCGAGCGGCTGGCGCTGGTCAATGGGCGCTCGTTGGCCTTCGTATTGGCGCGCCAGAACGACCTTGCGCCGGTGAACGTGCATTGATACACGCGCCCGCAGGCAGTCATTGACCTGGGGGAAGCTGTATGAAAACGCGTGTTGGCTACAGTTCCATGCAGATTGCGATACACTGGGCGACGGTCATCCTGATCGTGGTTCAGCTTTTCAGCGGTGACGCCATGGAAGCCGCCGTGCGTGCGCTGGCCGAGGGCAAGGCCTATGACATTACGTTCACCCGGCTGCACGCTCTGACCGGGGTGGTCGTTCTTGTCTTGGCAGTGTTGCGGTTGATGCTGCGCGCCTTGCGAGGGGTTCCCGATGTGCCGCGTGACGGTGATCCACGGCTCGTCAAGTTGGCCGAATGGACCCACCGTGCCTTACTGGCGCTGCTGATCCTGGTCCCGCTCAGCGGGCTGGCGGCCTGGGGCGGTGGCATCGCGGTGGCGGGCGACATTCACCAGGTGCTCGTGCCCTTGCTGTTCGGGTTGATCCTTCTCCACGCTGCCGCTGCGCTCTATCATCAATATGTGATCAAGGATAACCTGCTCCGGCGCATGATGAAGCCGGAGTGACATGGGATGTTCTTTCGACTGGGTGGGTGCTTTCACCGACCGTGCCTTTGGTGGCAACGGTTGCGTCGTGGTCCATGGTGCCGACCGGCTGAGCCTTGATGACCGGATGGCGCTGGTGCGCGAAACCTCGCTGTCGGAATGCGCTTTCGTGGTGGCCTCCGACAAGGCGGATTTCGGCGCGCGCTACTACCTGGCAGAGCGGGAAATCCTGATGGCCGGCCATCCGACCATTGCCACGGTGGCCTCGCTCCTGTCGCGCGGGCTGGTGGCCCTGGACAAGGGGCGCGCCGCCTTCACGCTCGAGGTTGGCGCCGGCGTGCTGCCGATCGAGGTCACGCAGAACGGCGATGGCGCGCCCGAGATCACCATGACCCAGCCGCGCCCGCAATTCGGCGCCCGCCATGATGCGGGCGAGGTTGCCGCGCTCTTCGGGCTGGCGGCAGGTGACGTCCTTGGCACCCCGCGCACCGTGTCCACCGGCACGCCATTTTGCATCACGCTCCTGAAAGACAAGAAGGCGCTGCGCCGCGCCGTACTCGACGCCGAGAGGCTGGCGAAATACGCCGCCGGCCAGAACGGCGATTTCTTCGAACCCTTTCTGGTCACGCTGGGCGGTGAAACCCCGCAAGGCGATGTTTTTTCACGCCTTTTACTGCCACCCCCGATGCCGGAAGAAGATCCGTTCACCGGCTCCGCGACCGGCTGCATGGCGGCCTGTCTCTGGGCCGAAGGGCGGCTCGACAGCCCGCGGTTCGTGGCCGAACAGGGCCATTGGCTGGGGCGGCCGGGCCGCGCGCAGGTCACCGTTCTGGGCCCGCGAGACGACATATCCGCGGTGCAGGTTGCCGGCACTGGCCATGTGCTGATGCGGGGCGAATTATTCTTGTGAAAGGGGCACCGATGTTCATCCGCGAAGAGCTGACAGCGGCGCAAGCGCTTGTCGCGCAGCAGATGCCGCCAACGCCACAGCATGTCTGGCCGCTTCTTGGGCGCGAACTTGGGGCCGAGGTGGTGGTGAAACACGAAAACCACGCCCCCACCGGCGCGTTCAAGGTGCGCGGCGGCATCACCTTCATCGACTGGCTGAAGCGCGCGCACCCCGACATGCGCGGCATCATCACCGCGACCCGCGGCAACCACGGCCAAAGCCAGGCGCGCGCCGCCATGGCCGCGGGGCTGCATGCCAAGGTGTTGGTGCCCCACGGCAATTCCAGCGAAAAGAACGCTGCCATGGCCGCCTTTGGCGCCGAGCTGGTGGAGCATGGACAGGATTTCGACGAGGCCCGCGAAGAAGCCATGCGCCTGGCCGAAGCCGAGGCCCTGTTCCCGGTGCCGCCGTTTCACCGCGAACTGGTGCGCGGGGTGGCGACATACGGGATGGAACTGTTTGCGGCCCACCCCGATCTCGACGTGGTCTATGTCCCGATCGGCTGCGGCTCCGGCATCTGCGGGGTGATCGCGGCGCGCGATGCGCTGGGGCTGAAAACCGATGTCGTGGGGGTGGTCTCGACCGAGGCCAATGGCGTCAAACGCTCGATCGAGGCCGGGCACCTGGTGGAAACCAGTTCCGCCCGAACCATCGCCGACGGCATGGCAGTGCGCGTGCCGGTGCCGGCGGCCTATGACATCTATGCCCGTGGCGCGGCGCGCGTGGTCGAGGTCAACGATGATGAAATCGCCACCGCCATGCGGCTTTACTTCAGCGCCACCCACAATATAGCCGAAGGCGCGGGCGCCGCCCCGCTGGCGGCGGCGTTGCAGGAACGTGCGCGCCTTGCCGGCAAGAAGGTTGCCCTGATCCTCAGCGGCGGCAATGTCGACATGCCGCTATTCGCCCAGGTGCTGGCCGGCCAGACGCCAAAGGTGCTCTAGCCCGCGATCAGCCCCATGCTTTCCAGCTTCAACAGAACCTGATGGGCGCAGTTGTCGACCTCGACATTCTCGGTTTCGACCCGAAGTTCCGGATTTTCAGGAACATCGTAAGGGTCGGATATTCCGGTGAATTCCTTGATCTTGCCCTCGCGTGCCAGCTTGTAAAGCCCCTTGCGGTCGCGCCGTTCGCATTCCTCGATCGAGGTGGCCACATGGACCTCAACAAAGGCCCCGAACTGTTCGACGTCTTCTCGCACAGCGCGCCGGGTGGTCGCGTAAGGCGCGATCGGGGCGCAGATGGCGATGCCGCCGTTCTTGGTGATTTCGGCGGCGACAAAGCCGATGCGGCGGATGTTCAGGTCGCGGTGTTCCTTGGAGAACCCAAGCTCGGAGCTGAGGTTCTTGCGCACGACATCGCCGTCCAGCAGCGTGACGGGGCGGCCGCCCATTTCCATCAGCTTGACCATCAGCGCATTGGCGATGGTCGATTTCCCCGATCCGGAGAAACCGGTGAAAAATACCGTGAAACCTTGTTTGTGGCGCGGCGGACGGGTGCGGCGCAACTCGGCCACCACCTCGGGGAACGAGAACCACTCGGGGATTTCAATGCCTTCTGCGAGACGGCGGCGCAGCTCTGTGCCCGAGATATTCAGAACCGTGACGTCACCCTCGATTTCGTCCGCCGGTTCGTATTGTGCGCGCTCCTGCACATAGACCATGTGCTTGAAGGGCACCATTTCAACGCCGATTTCGTCCTGATGTTCACGAAACAGTTCCTGCGCGTCATAGGGGCCGTAGAAGTCTTCGCCGTTGGAGTTCTTGCCCGGTCCGGCATGGTCGCGCCCGACGATGAAATGAGTGCAGCCGTGGTTGGCGCGGATCAGTCCATGCCAGACGGCTTCGCGCGGGCCGGCCATGCGCATGGCCAGGTTCAGCAGGCTCATGGTGGTGGTGGCCGAGGGGTATTTGTCCAGCACCGCCTCGTAGCAGCGCACGCGGGTGAAATGATCAACGTCGCCCGGTTTGGTCATGCCCACGATCGGGTGGATCAGCAGGTTGGCCTGCGCTTCCTTGGCAGCGCGAAACGTCAGTTCCTGGTGGGCGCGGTGCAGCGGGTTGCGGGTTTGAAAGGCGACGACCCGGCGCCAGCCGACCTTGCGGAAAAAAGCGCGCAACTCGTTCGGTGTATCGCGGCGG
>JALSJL010000126.1 GCA_026989405.1 Marinosulfonomonas sp.
CATGGTGGATTTGGCGCAACAGCATCCCGGCTATGGCTGGGAGCGCAACGCAGGCTATCCGACAAAAGAGCATCTCTTGGCGCTTCAAAATCTTGGGGTGACCCCACACCATAGACGATCTTTCAAACCCGTGCACAACATATTGTATCAAGAAAAATATGTAAGTAGTTGATTCAAAAAAGAAATTGACGGCGAATCACCTTTGAATCATCTTTGTCCCCAATAACGACGCACCGAATGGGGCGCGAGAACAGAGGCAGAGATGACAACGAAAACCCGCAAGGAAGCCCAAAAGCTTCCGCTGAATCAAGTGTTGGACGGCGACTGCATCAAGGTCATGAACAGCCTGCCCGAGGGGTCGGTTGACCTGATTTTCGCCGACCCGCCCTACAACCTGCAGCTCAAGGGTGATCTGCACCGCCCCGACAATTCCAAGGTCGACGCGGTTGACGACGCCTGGGACCAGTTCGCGTCTTTCAAGGCCTATGACACGTTCACGCAAGCCTGGCTCAAGGCGGCGCGGCGCTTGCTGAAACCACATGGCGCGATCTGGGTGATCGGGTCATATCATAACATCTTTCGCGTCGGTGCGGCGATGCAGAACGAAGGCTACTGGATTCTCAATGACGTGGTCTGGCGAAAATCGAACCCCATGCCGAATTTCCGCGGCAAGCGGTTTACCAACGCGCATGAAACGATGATCTGGGCATCGAAGGCCGAGGCCAGCAAATACACCTTCAACTATGAGGCGCTGAAGGCGCTGAACGAAGGCATCCAGATGCGCAGCGACTGGGTGCTGCCGATCTGCACCGGGCATGAGCGCATCAAGAACAAGAATGGCGACAAGGCGCATCCGACGCAAAAACCCGAGAGCCTGCTGCACCGCATTCTGGTCGGCTCGACCAACCCCGGCGATGTTGTGCTTGATCCGTTCTTCGGCACAGGCACCACCGGCGCCGTGGCCAAGATGCTGGGCCGCGAATTCATCGGGATAGAACGCGAGGCGGCCTATCGCAAAGTGGCCGAGGCCCGGCTTGCCAAGGTGCGCAAGTTCGACAAGGCCGCGCTGGAGGTCACCACATCAAAACGCGCCGAACCAAGGGTTCCGTTCGGGCAGCTTGTCGAACGTGGTTTGCTGCGGCCGGGCGAAGTGCTGATCTCGCCGCGCGGCAAGACTGCCAAGGTGCGCGCTGACGGGACGTTGATTGCCGACGAGGCAAGGGGATCAATCCATCAGGTTGGCGCTGCCCTTGAGGGCGCACCAAGTTGCAACGGCTGGACTTACTGGTCCTTCAAACAGGACGGAAAGAAGGTGCCGATTGACCTGCTGCGCCAGCAGATCCGGGCCGAAATGAACTGAATTCACTGTTACCGCCGGTGCCTGTGGCCAAACCACGGCACTAACTTGCCCCGCCACATGGCGGGGCTTTTTTTGTGGCAGGGATCGTTGAGCTTCGCGGATATGCGAAAACGGGAAGTTGGAGCGCTTCGCGTGAAGACGAATGAACGCGACACGCTCTAGAGGCAAAGGTAAAGATGCTCGTAGACATAGCCCGGAACTTCACGGCTCGACGCATATTCGGCCTGCTTACCCACTTTGCCGCAAATGCGGTCGGCCTCAGCCTGAGACATTCGCTTCGCCTCGGCAAGCGGGGTAAAGGCATCAGTCTGCAATTTGACGCTGGATCCGTTGAAATCGGACACCAGAGGTTCCGTTGAACAGCCGGCCATGACCAGCAGTGAAAGCCCAAAGACGGTGTTACGCATATCTTTTCCCTCAAACCGGCAACAACACGTGGATGCCCTGCCGCAGAAAACGGCCAGGGTATTGATTTCCGGTTAACATCAGCGAGATTGGCGCGGCATCGGATTGCTGGCCGATTTGTAACGGCCCCAATCCGTGATCTCGGGGTAATAGATGGCGCGCCAGCGGCGGACCCTGGGATTCATCATGCGTCGCCAGAGGGGCGGCACCAGTGCAACAGCCACCATGACCGGATAGCCATAGGGCAATTGCGGTGCCTCGGCTTCGTCGTAGGTCTTCAGAAGCGGAAAGCGGCGGGCCGGTTTGTAATGATGATCAGAGTGGCGCTGCAGGTTGATCAGCAACCAGTTTGATGCCTTGTGCGCAGCATTCCATGAATGGTGCGGCTTGATCGGCTCGTATTTTCCGGCGCCGAGATGCTCGCGCGTCAGCCCGTAGTGTTCGACGTAATTGGTCAGCTCGAGATACCAGACAGCGACGACGGCCTGAAACACGAAAAAGCCCAGCCCGGGCAGGCCGCCGATCAGAATTGCCAGGATGAGATGCGCAAGCTGCAGCGCCCAGTAGCGCCAGTAGGGGTTGCGCGGATGGTGCCAGGGCAGGCCAAGCCGGGCCAACCGCTCTTTTTCCGCCGCAAAAGCCGAGCGTCGGCACTGGTAGAGGACACGCGGAAAAAACCTGTGAAAATTTTCATTGTAACGCGCGGTGACCGGGTCTTTGGGCGTGCCGACATACCGGTGATGCACCAGCAGATGTTCCGAGCGGAAGTGTGAATACAGCACACTTGCCATCAAAAGGTCGCCCAGCCAGCGCTCCAGTTTGCTGTTCTGGTGCATCAGCTCGTGCGCATAGACAATGCCGATGGCGCCGGACATCAGGCCGACGCCGTGAAACAGGGCAAGTTTTTCCAGCAGGTTCAGATGGTCGGTGTGGGTCACATACCAGATCAGGCCAAAGATCAGGCCGGCCTGGACGGGATACCAGATCAGCGTGATCAGGCGATACCAGAACAACCGGCTGTCGGGCGTCTTCGGGTCAGCGTTTTCCAGGTTCGGACCCATCGCCGCGTCAAGCACCGCAAACAGGAGGAACGTGCTTGCGATCGGCAGAACCAGGGCCCAACCGCCGTTGCGGGCGGCAAACAGTATGATCGGAACCAGCCCCAGCGACATCCAGAACGGAAGCGCGTTTCGAAACGAAGGGGTGCGTGTGGTGGCGGGCATCGGGTGGCCTTTCGGGTTCGTGCCCAGCTTACTGTCTTGTTCGGGCCGGCTCAATTCTCTTGTAGATGCGCGCGCGCGATATCCAGCGCCTTGCGCATGACAGTCGGCAGGTCTGATCCGCAAAACTCCTGCGAGCCCATGAAGACCCCGCGCGACGGCAGGCAGTCGGCCGGGACCCGGGCCACGCGAATTTGCAGGCGCAGGTGAAAATGCGTGAAGGTGTGGCGCAGCTCGATGCCTGGGTCTTGCCAGTCGGCCTGAACCGGCGGGCAGGGTTCGGGCGCTTCCCCCCAGTCCGACCCCGGCCACCCCAGCATTGCACCAAGCAACCCCTTGTCCGGGCGCCGTTCAAGCAGCCACGCGCCATCGTCGCGCCGCGCCAGATAGGCGATGCCCCTGCGTGTGGGCCTGGCGACCTTGGGTTTTCGACGGGGCAGTTCGGCGGCAATGCCAAGGGCGCGGGCCTGGCAGCCCGTCTGCCAGGGGCACATGTCGCAGCGCGGATTGCGCGGTGTGCATACCGTCGCCCCAAGGTCCATCATGGCCTGGGCATGGTCGCCCGGTCGCTGATGCGGTGTCATGGCTTCTGCGCGAAGCCTGATTTCCGGTTTCGCCTTGTCCAGCGTGTCCTGAATTGCAAAGTAGCGCGAAATCACGCGCTCGACATTGCCATCGACCACCGCTTCCGACCGGCCGAATGCCATGGCGGCGATGGCGGCGGCGGTGTAGGGGCCTATGCCTGGCAGGCGGATCAGCCCGTCACGGGTATCGGGAAAGACACCGCCATGTTCGCGCGCAACCAGACGCGCGCATTTCAACAGATTGCGCGCACGGGCATAATATCCCAGCCCGGCCCATTGCGCCATGACCTGTTCTTCCGGCGCGTCGGCCAGCCGGATCACATCGGGCCATAGCCGGGTGAAACGTCGATAGTAGTCCTGAACCGCGGCCACGGTCGTTTGCTGCAGCATGATCTCCGATAGCCAGACGTGATAGGGATCAGGCCGCACCCCACGCTTGCCGGCGGAAGGGGGCACCCGCCAGGGCAAGCTTCGGGCATGGATGTCATACCACCGCAAGAGCTTGTGGCTCAGATCGCATTCACACAAACTTTATGCCACCTTTCGCTGTTTCGGCTGGCGCTGGGCCGAAGCGCAAGTAGAATGGACCCGA
>JALSJL010000127.1 GCA_026989405.1 Marinosulfonomonas sp.
GCCCCTCGCCGGAATTGCTGCCCGGCTCGGCAGGCCAGCGGACAAAAACGTCGAACTTGTGAAAATCGGCGTTCACGGCTTCCAGCGGGTGCAGGGCGGTCTTGTCACGGGTCTGGCTGGGATACAGCTGCTTGAGCGCGTCCACGCCTTTGCGCGCCAGAACCATAGTCGCGCGGCTGACCTCCTGATGCAATCGGCGGCGCAGGGTGCGCTCGGGTGCAATGGCCCAGCCTTTTTTCTGCGCCACGCGCACCGCACGCCGGTAACAGCTTGTAAAACTGGGGCCGCACGGGCGCAGATAGTCCGATTTCAACTGGTCCCAGAATTCCAGACTGATTTCTTTCTTCTTGACCCGCTTGCGCAGGGCGGCGCGGTGGCGCGGGGCTAGGTATGGCAAACGGTCATCCATGCGCACGCCCTCGATCAGCGAGAACCAGTTCCACAGCGTTTTTTGCGAAACACCCGTCATCGCGGCCACTTCCGCAACCGCCAGAAACTTGGTGGTGCCGGCGGCAACCATCGCCTCGACCATCTGGATGCGCGACAGGCGATCCGCCGCCTTGTCCTGGACGGATTGCGGCAGGGCCTCATACCACTCCCAGACCTCATCGCGGCTCTGGCAAGGCTTTGTCGCTGGCGCAGGCGCATTCGTAACGGAGGCCTCTGCCAGCAGCTTCTTTTGTGCGGCCAGCGGGAACAGCTTCCAGTGATATTCCCAGCCACCACCGCGACCGGCACGACGGCGGGCATGATGCGGATCGGAGCGCCAGTTCAGGCGCTTGACCTGATTTTCCACACCTTGACGGCTGGCCGGCATGTCCGGCAGACGCGCATCCGCAATTTCGGCGGCGGTCCACCAGATACGGGTCGGGGTGATGCTGCTCATTCGCTGTCGCCCCCGTCATAGGTGGCCACAATCATGGGGTAGATTTCACCCTTGTTGGCCTCGACAAACCGGCGCTGCGCCTCCTTTGGTGCGCGTTTCCATGCGTTCAACAGGCCCTTGAAGGCCTCTTCAACCGGATCTTTAACCTCGGGTGGTGTGCCACTCTCGACCTCGGCCCACTTGCGACGGGCGGCGGCGGCATTCTTCACGTGACCACCGGCCAGCATCTCGACGATATAGTCGCGCTCGCTGTCGCTGGTGGCCTTGGCGATGTGCTGCAAATCGTTAACAGTGATCTTTTGCGGGGCCGAGTGCAGCCGCTTGACAGCATCACGATCCAGCGCCCTGCCGACAGCAACCAGTTGATTGATGCGGCGCACAGTTGTGCCCCTTTTTTCGGCGACAACCTTTGCAAAGGAAATTATTTCCTTTGCATCATCATGGCGGGCCAGAGCGCCGGCCACACCACCGGCGGTTTCCGGGTGCATCTGCAAATAGGCTTCTTTGTATGCAGACAGAAACAACACGTCCTGCAAGGGCGACATAGGCGCGCCTGCCAGATTTTGCCCTGTCTCCATCGCAATGGCTTCATCATCCGTGCAGCGGTAGACCCGCACAGGCACCTCATCCAGATTGATCCGGCGGGCCGCTGTAATACGGTGCAGGCCGTCGACCAGATAGAAACCATCCTTCTTGCGACGGATAATCAGCGGTGTTGTAAACCCGTAATCACGAATAACCTGAACCAGAGCGGTGACGCTGGTGTCCGATACAGGGCGAATGCGGTCATCCGGCACCTTTATATCCGCAACTGGCAGTGACGTGATTTTCGGCAGTAGTTCACTCATCCCTCGGCCCCTTCGTCATCGTGTAATAAAACCGGCGTGATCCGTTTTCGATCCGCGCGGTGCAATCGATCACCGCACCATGATGGCGCAGCTCGGCCACACAGGCGTTCACCGCCATCACCCTCGCCTGACGCACGATATCGCGCGTGCTGTGGGGCTGGCCGTCCCGCAGCAGGGCCAAAACCCGTTGCAGGCGCGGGGATGTCAGGTTTGCGGCGTGCATGGCTCGATCATATCCTTTCCCAACCCGCTGTGGCCGCAGTTGCGACACAGGCGGTTGTGGATGCCTTCTGATAGAAACGGGGTGCCGCAGCACATGCATTTACGCTTGCTCCGCGCGGCCTGTTCCTTCTTCTCGCGGTTCAACGTGTCGCAATAGCAGGCAGCCAGCGCGCGCCCGCTGTAGAACCCGCTCTCGCGTTTGTTGGTGCTGGCGTTGTAAACCGCAAATCCCTTTCGGCTGACATGCCTGACTTCGAAATCCTTCATTCCGGCCTCCCGTATGTCACCGCCATGAATTCGGCCAGATCATCAAGCACACCTGCCTCGGCCAGTGCGTTCAGCTCGACCATGATCCGGCCCAGCGCCCTGGTGTAATCCTTGATCGCCTGATCCAGCTCGACACAGTGCAGGCTGGTATCCATGATGCGCTTGGCCTCTACCGCCTTCACCCGCTCGTAGCGGATGGTCGAAAATCTGTTCACCGGACAAATGCTCATGACAAAACCCACCCAGCGACCAGAAAGACATAGATAGCGGCCCCCAGCGACAGCAGAGCCAGCACATCGCCGACCCAGCTATCCTCGATCCGGCGGTTGAGCGCGACCACACGCCGCCAGCCCGCCCGCAACATGGACAAAAGCGGGCTGGCAACACCGCGCAAGCGCAGCTCCGTGGTGGGTCCGGCTGTGTTATCGGCACCCCGCCGCAGCGAAGGGGATGGATTTGCGGCGGGGGCCTCCCTATCATCGCCTGTGCAACCAAAACGATGGAGGGTACCTTGGATAGATATGCTATGGCGGCGCGCGCCAGAGCCGATGAACTGCTTGACCTTATTCCGCTTGAGCGCCGCATCATTATCAATGACTGGATGTTTACTTCCGGCAACGTTGATTTTCGGGAGATCACTCATGGCCCGTCTCCCCGTGCATTGAAGCTGTTACGTCAAACTCCGGCGCTGGACCTGAAGTGGGCGCAGAAGAATGATCAGGGGGCGTTTCTTCGAGAATGGATTGACGTTCGCTATTGGGCGATTGCAGCAGCCAACGCGCTATCGATCGCAGCAGAACTTCAAGACGTGAAAGGTTACCGCTCTTATCGTCAAGCCTTTCCAGCAGGCGCTCTAGCCGCAGGCAGACACTGTCTAAAACCGGAGTTCGACGATCTGCTATCTTGCGAATTTGGCGATTGATCAGATAATTCGGGATGGCGATACGATCCACGTCACGCCATGTCGGGCGGCAGAACGGTTTGTTCCTGTTTAGCAGTGCAGCTTCACGCTTCCATATGGCGTGCTGAGCGCGAATGTGCTCTATATACGCCTCCCGCCTTGCTGCGTGGTCCTTGGCTACTTGTAGATCTAAAAAACCTGATTTCGACATCACCCGCACTCCATTTCAAAGGCCGCGCGGCACAGCATGTGCCCGTGCCGGCCTATTTCATCCGAGGCAGCGGCAATCGCCCCGCCCATCCTTGCATCCTGAATGCCGGTGACGATCTCGGTGGCAAACGCGATCCGCTCGCGGTCACTCATCACCTCCAGCGCCGCCCGCGCCATCGCCACAGGCAAAACCTTGCGACCAATCATTGTCCTCTCCTCTGCTTCAAAAGTTGATTTTTCATCGCCCCGGCCTACACTGCCGCCAGCATCATCACCGCGACGGAGGCCGGAATGGACTACAACATGCTGCTTGAACGCGCCGAGCAGGCCGTCAAACTCGTCGGCTGCGGCGCCGATGTCATCCATAAGCTCCGGCAACTGCTCAAGACGCCCGAGAACGGGAATATCGACGCGGCGCATGTCTCCGAAATGGTGCTGCAACTGCAAAACCAGATCATCGACGCGCAGCTTGCGCAGGCGGCGCTGCTGAATGACCTTATTGACCTTAAACAGGAAATGGCCCGCATGGACCGCCACCTTCAGATTAAGACCCGTTACGAACTGGCCGAAACGCCCGCCGGCGCGGTTGTGCTGGCGCTGCGCCACACCGACCAGCGGGATGAAGTGATGCATTACATATGCCCCGACTGCGCCGACCGCGCCCAGAAACGCTATCTCCAGCCGCACGGCACGGGAAAGCGGTGCAATGGATGCGATCGCTTCTTTCCCTTCGCCACCGCCGACAACCGCGCCAGACGTGTGCGGCGCGATGGCCGT
>JALSJL010000128.1 GCA_026989405.1 Marinosulfonomonas sp.
TCAACGCAACAAGCAGGGTGTTCAGCAACCCGACAACTGCGGCGCGCGCATGGCTCGACTGAGAGCTATACTCGATCAGTTTTTGATTGATGTCGTAGCCGGCCGGCTCCCAGAGGTAACCGAAGTCGAAGGTTTTTCCGGAAGCAGCGAGATTGATGATCACGTTGTTGATCAACCACGCTGCTCCAAGCATGAAACCCAGAAGTGCAATGACCTGAATCGTAATCGAACGATACCGGGTGTCATACAAGAGCATCGAAAGTCGGAAGGTCGCTTTCGGTGGATCCGTCATAGTTGTCATCGGGAGGTTCCCTACTGGTACGACCGGTTATTTTTGTCGGTATTTTTCAACCGTTGGCCGTTTGTTATGTCATTCAGATAGTCGAAGGGCGCGGATTGCCCGCGCCCTTCTGTATTCGGTCTCTTACCGGAACGGCGGTGAGTAAACCAGACCACCATCGGTCCATTGGGCGTTCAACCCGCGAGCAAGACCCAGCGGTGTGTTTTCGCCAATGTTCTTCTCGAAGATCTCGCCGAAGTTGCCGTTGGCCTTGATGGCACGGTAGGCCCACTGCGCATCAAGTCCGAACATCGCACCCAGCTCACCTTCGGTTCCGAGAATGCGGTTGATCTCGGGGTTGTTGGTGCCTTTTACCAGCTCATCGATGTTGGCCGAGGTGATGCCCAGCTCTTCAGCCGAAACCAGCGCGTTCAGTGTCCAGCGAACAATATCGCCCCACTGCTGGTCGCCATGACGAACAAGCGGGCCAAGCGGCTCTTTCGAAATGATCTCGGGAAGAACAACGTGGTCTTCCGGATTCTCGAAAGCCGCGCGTGTTGCGGCCAGGGCCGAGGCATCGGTGGTGAACACGTCGCAGGCACCAGCAAGATACTGCGCCTGTGCTTCAGCGTTGGTCTCAATCGGAACCGGCTCATAGCTCATGTTGTTCGAGCGGAAATAGTCCGCAAGGTTGAGCTCGGTCGTGGTGCCGGTCGTGATGCAGACGGTCGCGCCGTCAAGATCCTTGGCGGAAGTCACGCCAAGCGCCTTGGGAACCATGAAACCCTGACCATCATAGTAGTTGATGCCGGCAAATTCGAACTTCAGGTCCACGTCGCGGCTGAAGGTCCAGGTGGTCACACGCGACAGCATGTCAACCTCGCCCGAGGCCAGAGCGGTAAAGCGAACCTTGCTGGTGGTCGGAACGAACTCGACGGCGTTCTGGTCACCCAGAACTGCGGCGGCCACGGCGCGGCAAAGAGCAACATCGTAACCCTGCCAGTCGCCGCTGGAATCCGGAGCTGCAAAGCCCACAAGACCGGTGGACACACCGCAGTTCAGCTTGCCCCGCGCCTTGACGTCGTCAAGCGTCGTGGCTGCAGCTGCGCCCGCGGCGAGACCAGCAACGGTCAGTGCGCCAAAAAATAGTGTCTTTTTCATTTTTACCTCTTCCTGATATTGCCGCCATGTTTTGACAGCATAATTTGGCCGTCTACCGACCAGTGCGAATTATCGGGGGGCAGTGGTCCCCACAACATGCAGGAGTGTGCTCGGATTTACCCTCAATCGTCAAGAGCGGGATCAAGGAATTTGGGGCTGACCCCAACAGATGTTGATTAATTCGGGTGCATGCCAACAGTTTGAATTCCTGCGCATTCTCATATCAGGCTGAAAAACCGGGCCGCATTGAAAAACGTTGCCCTTTTGTTTTCGGACAGCAGCTTTTCGCCCTCGTCTTCGCCCCATTGTTGAATCTGCCAATCTTCATCGATTCTCGAGGCATGCCAGATGTCATCCGGGGGGCGGTGGTTTCGGATGGCCGCGAATGCCAGAACGAGCGAACCGGTCGTTGTGACCAGATCGTGAAATGCGGTCAGTTCAAAATGATCCAGCGCCCCGACAAGCTCTGCGAGACGCTTGATGGCGGCCTGGTCTTGCGGCCGGTAAATGACCCCCGATCGCAATTCCAGTTGCGCCCCAAGTTCGGTTTGTGCCCAAGCGAGATAAGGGTCCCAGTGTTCCGCCTGCCGTGCCCGCAGCCTTTCCGGGCTTTCGGCACGGTAACACAGCAAATCGGCATCTGCGTAGGCGGCCAGCATGTTGGCCACGTCCGGTTTCTGTTTGGCAACCTTGTCAATTGCAGAGTTGGCCAGACGCGTCATCGGCATCGTATCGGGCGATATCCGGTCTTCCTGCGCGTCCCATTCCGCGGCAATTTCTTCAGCAAGGGCACGGGTCGGGACCGCCAGAGCTGCTTTGCCCGGCGTCCGCAACGGTCGTTCGTCCAAGCGCACACCATAGCCGTCTTGCGCCTTGCAAACATTGGCCTTCTGCCAGAATCTCTGTGCCTTTTGCGGACTCATCAAGCCAGCTCAAAGGGGTCATCGGGCACATCAACCTTGTCCCATCCGACCATTTCCCATGTTTGTTTCATATGTGGTGGAAGCGGGGCGATGAACGTCATTTCCTTGCCCGTCGCCGGATGAACCAAATGCAGGGACCGCGCATGCAGGTGCAACTTTCGGCTGATTTCTTCGCCCAATTGCGCCCCCCACCCGTCGCCGAGGTTTTCCTGCCCGGAGCCACCATACTTGCCATCGCCGATAATCGGGTGGCCGATCTCGGCCATGTGCGCCCGCAGCTGATGCGTGCGCCCGGTGACAGGCACCAGGGCCATCCATGACGCGCGGCGGGCCAGGGAGCTGAGCAGGGCATAGTCGGTGGTCGCACGCTTGGCGCCGGGGGTGCTGTCGATTGCGCGCGGATGGATGCAGTTCATTCTTTCGCCACCGCCGGTTGCACCATGGCCCGGCGCTTTCACCAGACCAAACCTGATCGTCCCCATGGAAGGTTGCGGATAGCCGGCGACTGCCGCCCAGTAGACCTTGCGGGTTTGCCGGGACCGGAATGCCTTTGTCAGTTCACTCGCCATCCGCTGCGTCCGCGCAAGCAGCAAAATACCCGAAGTATCCCTGTCCAGCCGATGAACCAGGCGCGGTTTTTCCTCATTCCCGGATTTCAGCGCCTCGGCCAGACCGTCAACATGCCTGGTCTGCCCGCTGCCTCCCTGAACGGCCAGACCGGCCGGTTTGTTCAGAACGATCAGGTGTTCGTCCTGATACAGGACGGCTGAACGAATCATTTCTGCGTCCGTGTCGGAAATTCTTGGCGCCGAGCGCTTTCGCGGTGCAGCACTGTCCGGCAGGGGCGGCACGCGCACTTCCTGTCCCGGTTCAACCCGGCTTGAAGCCTTCACACGCCCGCCGTCGACCCGGATTTCACCCTTTCGGCACAATTTTTCAATGCGCCCCTGCGAAAGCTGCGGAAACCGGCGCCGGAGCCAGCGATCAAGCCGTTGATCGGCTTCGGTATCGGCAATCCGGATTTTCTGAACCCCGCTCACCCTGTCCACCCCCGCGTCAGGTTGATGGCCAGAACCAGGGCAGCAACAGACAGCACCACCGACGCAATGACATACCCGCCCGCGGCGCCATACCGCCCGGCTTCGAACAGTTTCAATGTATCCAGTGAAAAGGCCGAAAACGTGGTGAAGCCGCCGAGCAGGCCGGCCATCACAAACGGGATCCAGCGATCGATACCCTTCTCTGCGAGCATGACGAAAGCAACCCCCATCAGGAAAGAGCCGACGACATTGACCAGCAGGGTCCCAAGCGGAAACATCACGACGCCCGACAGAACAAACCTGAGTGACGCACCAAGTGCCCCGCCGATCGCAGCTTGTAGAATTGCCATGCCCATTGGCCCTGTCTTTCCTTGCCGGCCGGTCTTGTCAACCGTGCGATTTCCTGGCCCGCAGTTTGGCGAAATAGTCGCGGCGTTTTTTCAACTCGCGCTCATAACCACGTTCGACTGGCGCATAAAACTCACGACGCGCGACGTTCTCGGGAAAGTAGTCCTGCCCGGAAAAACCGTCTTCGCATTCGTGATCATAGGCGTAGCCCGCGCCGTAGCCCTGCTCTTTCATCAGCCGGGTCGGCGCATTGAGAATGTGCTTGGGCGGTGGCTCGGAACCGGAATTTCGCGCCTCTGCCATTGCGCCACGGTAGGCGACATAGGCTGCGTTGGATTTGGGG
>JALSJL010000129.1 GCA_026989405.1 Marinosulfonomonas sp.
AGGGCGCCCATCACCGGAAACCGCCCGTTCAGCCGGATGAACGGAATCCATTCCTTCACCTGCGCCGGGCCGAGAAGCTCGGCATCGACGCCATGCATGTACATGGCATGGGCGCGGCGGCCGATTTCCTGCATGTCGTGGCTGCTGTGGGCGAGATGCAGCAACCCGCGCGGGGAGACCATGAGATTGTAGTTGAGCTCCCGGCTCAGGCCGCGCCACATGTCGATCGCCGTATCATACAGCGCGGCGGATTCCCTCTGCAGGTAGTTCGAACGCATGACGGTCGTGTTCCGGCCGGTGTTTCCGCCGCCGATCCAGTGTTTTTCGAGAACCGCCACATTGGTGATGCCGAAGCGTTTGCCCAGGTAATAGGCAGCGGCAAGCCCGTGCCCGCCACCGCCTATGATGACCGCGTCATAGGCGGATTTCGGCGCCGGGCTGCGCCACAGCTTTGGCCAATTCCGGTGACCGGAAAAGCCTTCTTTCGCCAGTGTAAAAGCCGAGTAACGCACTGTGTTTTCCTCTGTTTCGTGGTGCCCACGGGGGCTTTGCCGGATTTCGGGCCGTGTCGAACCAATACCTGTGTGCAATGCGCAATTCAGGTTGTCGGGCGTCCGGTCGGAACCCGGAAGAGCCGTCTTTCAGGCGGCGGCGGCATGGCGAGAATCATCGCGCCGCTCCGAGCCGCATGCGTGCCTCGATGTGCCTCGCGACGAAGGACATCGGCAGGGTCAGCGCCAGGTAGAGCACCCCGACCAGCAGATACAAATGCATCGGAAGGAAGGTCGAGGATGCCAGATCCTTGGCGGTGAGCATGAGTTCGGGGGCGGTTATCAATGCCGCCAGCGACGAATCCTTCAACAGCAGGATCAGCATGTTCAGCATCGGTGGAAGGATGATCCGGAAGGCAAGCGGCAGCGTGACATAGCGGAATGCCTGGACCGGCGTCATGCCGACCGCCAGCGCCGCTTCACGCTGACCGTAATGGATCGCCTGCAACCCGGAGCGGAAGACTTCGGCGATATACCCGCCCATGCTCAGCCCGAGACCGATCACCCCGGCCCAGAAGGCATCGAAGACGATGCCGAAACTGGGAAGGCCGAAATAGATCAGGAACAGGATGACCAGCGTCGGAACCCCGCGCATGAACTCGACATAGCCCTTGCAGAGCCCCCGCAGCAACGCGGATCTGCTCATACGGCCGAGGGCGATCAGCATTCCGACCACCATCGCCAGAACATAGGCAAAGCCGGTCAATCCCAGGGTCACCCAGATCGCGGCGCGGATCTGCGGCCACCAACTGGCCCAGTTCTCGGCGTATACCGTCAGGAATTCGATCATCGCACACCCGCCCTCGCCCTGGCCTCGAAACGGTCCGCCAGCCTGGCCAACGGGAAACTCAGGCAGAAATAGATGACCGCCACCAGCAGGTAGATGATTTCCGTGTCGAAGGTCCTGGTGACGAGATTGCGCGCAAAGAACATGATTTCAGGGGCGGCGATGGCGGAGACGATCGCCGTATCCTTCAGCAGTCCGATCGCGTAATTCGCCAGGGGCGGCAACGTGATCCGCCATGTCTGCGGCAGAATGATGTGTCGCAGCGCATCGAGCGGAGTCATGCCGACCGCAAGGGCGGCTTCCCGCTGGCCCTGATGGATGGACCCGAAACCGGCGCGGAAAACCTCCGTAAGCATGGCCCCGCCGATCAGACCGAGGCCGAGCACCGCAGCGGCAAAGGATCCGAGTTGGAGTCCCGCATATGCCAGCCCGAAATAGAGGATGAACAGCACTGCCAGCGCCGGCAGACCGCGGAACACTTCCACATACACGTTGATCAGCAGGACCAGCAGGCGGCCGGACAGATAGAGAACGGCGTCCGTGAAGGAGAGCAGCGATGACAGTTCCCGTTTGGCGTTGAATGCCTTGATGGCGCCGAACAACAGGCCGAGTGCGACGGCAACGCAGAAGGTGATCACGGTGATGCCGATCGTGAACCCGGCACCCTTCAGCAGCGTCAGGCTGTAAAGCTCGATCTTTTCGACCAGGGTCATGGCATATCCCCGCCCATTTCAGTGCCGCTCCAACATCTGGCCAAGAAACGACTTCAGGCGCTTGTTCACGGGGCTGTCGATCACCTCCTTGGCAGGCCCCTGTTCTGCGATGCCGCCATCATCCATGAAGATCACCCGGTCGGCGACCTCCCTTGCGAATGCGATTTCATGGGTGACCAGCATCATCGAGCGGCCTTCGTTGGCGAGTTCGTGAATGGTGTTGAGAACTTCCCCGACCAGTTCGGGATCCAGCGCCGAAGTCGGCTCGTCGAACAGCAGCAGCTTGGGGCGTTGTGCCAGCGCGCGCGCAATCGCGACCCGCTGCTGCTGACCGCCGGACAGTCGCTCCGGATACTCGTCCGACTTGTGCTCCATGTGCACTTTCCGGAGCACCTCGCCGGCGAGGTCGTAGGCCTCGCTTCTGGCCATTCCGTTCACCTTGATCTGGGCGATGGCGACGTTGTCCCGCACCGTCAGATGCGGCCACAGGTAGAAGCCCTGGAAAACCATGCCGATCGTCGCCCGCTGGCGCGCCAGTTCCTTTTCGGACATGTGGACATGGCGGTCGCCCACCTTCTTTTCGCCGAACAGTTCGCCGTCCAGATAGATGTGGCCCCGGTTCGGCGTCTCCAGGTAGTTGACGCAGCGCAGGCAGGTCGACTTGCCGCAGCCCGAAGGACCGATCAGCGCGATCTTCTCGCCCCGGCCCAGTTCCAGATCGATCCCCTTGAGGACATCCAGACTTCCGAAGGATTTGTGCAGGTTCTCGACCTTCAGGAGTGGTTCGCTCATGGCGTCCTCGACGGTTCCGGCGGGGTTGGCGGGATCGGTTCTCGCGACCCCGCCAACGGCCTGGTTTCGGGTCCGGTGCCTCAGGCGGGTTCTACTTGCAACTCGGCTGCGTCCAATCCGCGGGACGGTCCACGCCGGTACGCTGGTTGGACGGGCCCGGGTCGAACCAGTAGTCCTGGGTCAGGCCGTACTTGCCCGCGATATCCCTGATCGAGCAATCCGCCCACAACTCGGCGATGACGTCGTTGACCGCCTCGATGAGGCCCGGATTGTCGATGTTGGCGGCAAAGATGATGTTGCCCGCCTTGGTCAGCTGCGGATAGTCCGGGTTCTCGCCTTCGCAGAACGCTTTCTGCTGAACCCCCCAGTCCGGGTTCTGGCTGATGGCGTACTGGACCAGCGGCGGATCCGCCAGCAAGGCATCGACCCGGCCGGTCACCAGATCGCGCATCGCCCCGTCGGAGGTATCGTACAGTTTCAGCTTGAGTCCCGGAATGGTCTTCAGTTCGTCAACCCAGGAGAAACCGGTGATCGTCGCGACCGTCTTGTTCTCCAGGTCGCTCAGCTTGCACATGGAACTGTCGGCCCGCTGGGCGATGGTCGCGCGGAAGTAGTAGATCGGATCCGAAAGGCTCATCACTTCGGAGCGCGATTTCCTCCAGCCCATCATGCCATGCATGATGTCGACGCGCCCGGATTTCACCGAGGCGATCTCGGCCGACCACTCCATGAGCGCGGGCTCGACCGTGAGTCCGAGCCTGTCGGCCACCAATTGCATGATCTCGCCGTCGACGCCGATCAACTTGCCGTTCTCGTAGCTGGTGCCCGGCATGTCGCCGTTGAAGGCGACCGTCAGCTTTCCGTCTTCGACCAACGTATACTCGGCGGCGGCGGCGCTGTTGCTGCCGCCCGATATCAGCAGGCCGGCGGCCAGCATGGCCGCGAGCCTGGTTGCAAGTCTGTTCTGGTTCTTCATGTTTTCCTCCCCTGGGATGTATGATGCGAATTGTGGCCTGTGCATTTGTCTGTGTGGACGGGAGACACCCGTGATCCCGAGGGCCGGCATCTCCAACTGAAGGGAAGGGTGGCAAAGGGGCGCGGCATTTGATTGCATTTTTCAGCCGTATCACAGTCTTTTTCGGACATGCCGGAGATCAGAATCACGAAAAAAGCGGCGTCATTTCTTCAGTTTCGGCAGTGTCATACCTCTTCATGCCGCCGCCGCATTCTCGC